>NZ_JASNGE010000005.1:0-248863 GCF_030164735.1 Bacillus sp. RB3 | reverse complement strand
GGAATGACAGTTCACTGTTGAACTGTAAGTTCGACAATGCCTAAGCTTTTCACTTAGGAACGTGTCGCACCACCTTGTGGATCAATAATAACTGCTGTATTATACGGCTCTCCACCATCAGGATTTTTCTCCATTATTGAAAAAACACCATATACTTTAGATTCTTTACATGCCTCAGCAAATAAGTCTGTTTCTGGCCCAGGCACTGTGCATAAAAATTCTTCTGTAGTCCATTTTTTTGTATTGAGCCCTTGTGTACTATATTCAGGAAATACTATCAATTCTAAACCAGGGTAACCTGATTTGGTCGAATGAATTGTTTTTATGATTTGTTGAATTTGTTTATCAATGTCTGTACGCGATTCTACTACTGGTACTGGATATTGAATTAGTGCTGTCAAAAAACCACTAATCGGCTTTACCATACTTCCACTACTACCCATTTAAACTCCCCCTTAAAATAGTTCGTGTTTATTAAAGATAACAATATATATTTGTAACTCTCTAAAAAACTTGCACTACATATGGAATTATTACGCATGAAAGCTAGTAGTAAATTTTATCTCCACTTTTAGTACACGCCTACACTAACTTAACATAAAAAGTTAGAAAATTCAATCTTTTTAAGGTAACTAAAAAAGAAAAAGCGCATGGAATCCCATACACTTTTTTACTTAATCTGTAAATACGGCGGCAATTGTTGCAACTGCTCCTTATCCTTTTCACGTTCTCTACGTGCCCATCTAAAGAATACATAACCTATAATTGTACCGTACACTATTTCCTGGACAATTTTCATTATGATACCACCAGTTTGCTGATCTTGTACGACTGGCATCCAGTGCAAAAATTCTGGTCCCGTTATATTTAAATCTGATAAAGTGCCCGCTGGTACACATAGTTCCATCGCTTTCATCCAAGCAGCCGGATCCGTATACGTTGCAAATAACGGGGCTGTCGCAAAAATGATTAACGCACATGCAGGCGTTAATAATATGCCGTTAGCAAACATATAACCAAGTTTCTTTATATCACTTAACGTTTGATATTCTGGTAATGGATTTAACATCGGCCACCACATCATGATTGCTGTAAAAAACAATATAGCGAGACAAATAGGATGAGCTATTTGACTTTGTTTTACTGTATCAAAAACAACTGGTAAATGATAAAAAGAAAACAGGCCGTTAAATACAAACAACGCAATAAGTGGTTTAGCAAATGCCTTTAATATAATTTGAACGAACTTAAAAGAAGTAATGTAACGATATAACCAAATTGGTATACCAAGCAACAGTAACGGTGGAACTGCAATATACATGACTGCCATTTCAAACATATGAGCACTAAATATAATATGGCCAATTAAATCAATAGGCCCTCCCTTTACAAAATACAAAAGAACAATACCAGTCGTAAAATAAAAAATTTGCTTCTTACTTACCTTCGTCGCATTTTCAAATCGCATTCTATATGGTCCAATAATTAAGAAGTACCCAATAAGAATCGAAAGCATAAATAATAAAAAGATTGGACTCCATAAAGCCTGAAAACCAAATATCCACAAGTTACTCATTTTCACACCTGCCTTCGTAAGGTTATCTCATAATATGAAGAGGGAGCTGTGACAACACAAGCTCCCTTATTTTTCACTTTTCAAATCCACACGATTGTCATAAAAGCTAAAATTGTAATTAACCCTATTAGCAGACCAGAGTAAAGAAAGAAACTTGCTGCTTCATGTCCTTTATGACTCATATGCATAAAATAATACAATTGAAAAATTACTTGTACCACTGCTAATAGTAAAATAAACGGTACAGAGAAAATCGGACTAAAAGTTTTTGGATACGCCACTGCTACAAATGCAACTAATGTTAAAAAAATCATTAATGCAAACGTAATAACTTGATGCCTCATTTCCTCCGCACTTTTTCTCTTCCGATAAACAAGATCAACTTTAGGATTATTCGTTTGCTTTATCGCCATTGTTTATCCCACCATTCCCATTAAATATACTACAGTGAAAATAAACACCCAAACTACGTCAATAAAGTGCCAATAAATCGATGCAACATAAAACTTCGGTGCATTGTATAAATTTAGACCTCTCTTCGCATTTCTAAAGATTAATGTTAAAATCCAACATAACCCAAACAATACGTGGAGTCCATGTGTACCAACAAGAGCATAAAACGCAGAGCCAAAGGCACTACTTCTCATAGTATGCTTAAATTCATGTGTATAATGATAAAACTCATATATCTCAAATCCTAAAAACCCTAAACCTAGCAATACTGTTACTAGTAACCAAAGCTGCATTTTCTTAAAGTTAAAGTTTTTCATGTGATACATCGCATATACACTCGTTAAGCTACTCGTTAATAAAAGCATCGTCATAATGAAAACGAGTGGCATTTGGAACATCTCTTGAGATGTTGGTCCACCATTTGTAGAATTCTTTAACGCTAAATATGTTCCGAATAAGGAAGCGAACAACACTGTTTCGCCTCCAAGAAATAACCAAAAACCGACAAACTTATTTTTCCCTTCAAGGGTTGCTTTTTCAGGCTCTGCTGGAAATGTTTCATTCGTTAATTTTTCATCTACATGCATTATGCCTTGCCCCCCTTATCCTCTAAATCTTCTTTATGAATATGATACCCATGATCATCAATTACTGAACGTAGGAACATTGTGCCAAATGTAATGATTAAACCAATAATTGCTACTAATAACCAGAACTTATCTTTTCCGCCCTGCATATACATCGCACCAAATGCCGCTATAAACAATCCGAAAGAAATGACAAATGGTGAAAACGAAGGATTTGGCATATGAATATCACCAACTGGTTCCGCTGCTGTCATTTCTTTATTACCTTCACGTTTTTCAATCCAAAACGGATCTAATCCGCGAACAAATGGTAATTGTTTAAAGTTATATTCTGGTGTCGGTGCTGGCATTGTCCATTCTAATGTACGTGCATCCCACGGATCACGACCAGCTTTTTCTTTTGATACTGTCGTTTTAATTACATTGAATAGAAGAACAATCGTTCCAAGAGCCATAAACACCGCTCCGATGGAACTAATCATATTCCCCATTTCCAACCCTTGCCCTTCAAGATATGTGTAGTAACGGCGTGGCATACCAATCAAGCCAAGGAAATGCTGAATAAAGAAAGTTAAATGGAAGCCGATAAAGAATAGCCAAAACGTTATCTTTCCTAATGTTTCATTTAATACTTTATTAAACATCAGTGGCCAATAATAATGAGCTCCTGCAAGTAAACCAAATACAACACCGCCAACGATTACATAATGAAAATGTGCTACTACGAAATAGTTATCATGAAATTGATAATCAGCTGGTGCAGATGCTAGCATAACCCCTGTAACTCCACCCATTACGAATGATGGAATGAAAGCTACTGCCCACATCATTGGTGTCGTAAAACGAATACTTCCGCCCCACATTGTAAAGAGCCAGTTGAATATTTTGATACCAGTCGGAACCGCAATCGCCATTGTTGCAACTGAGAAAATAGCATTAGCAACTGGACCAAGTCCAACAGTAAACATATGGTGCGCCCATACCATAAATCCTAAAAATCCAATTAATACAGTCGCAAACACCATCGATGAATAACCAAACAATCGTTTTTTCGAAAATGTTGCGAAGATTTCTGAGAATATTCCGAAAGCTGGGAGTATAAGAATGTATACTTCTGGATGACCGAAAATCCAGAATAAATGCTCCCATATAATTGTATTCCCGCCCAATGCCGGATTAAAGAAACTTGTTCCAAATAAACGATCTAACATTAAAAGTCCTAATCCTACAGTTAACGGCGGAAAAGCGAATAATATAAGCGAAGATGTTACAAATGTTGTCCATGTAAACATCGGCATACGCATATACGTCATTCCTGGAGCGCGCATATTAATAATGGTTACAAGGAAGTTAATTCCTCCAATTAGTGTACCAATACCTGAGATTTGCAAGCCTAGTACATAGAAATCAACACCATGACCTTTAGAGGCTAAAGCTAAAGATGCATAAGATGTCCATCCTGCATCAGGTGCTCCACCTAAAAACCAACTTAAATTTAAAAATACTCCACCAAAGAAAAATAACCAAAATCCGAGTGAATTCAAAAACGGGAACGCTACATCACGTGCACCAATTTGAAGTGGTACAGCGGCGTTCATAAATGCAAACACGAGTGGCATAGCTGCGAGGAAAATCATTGTTGTACCGTGCATCGTTAATACTTGATTATAAGCATCCCCAACAAGAAAAGCGTTGTTAGGAATCGCTAATTGAAGGCGAATAAATAGAGCTTCTATTCCGCCTATTACAAAAAACAATCCACCTGCAATTAAATAGAGAATGGCAATCTTTTTATGGTCTACTGTCGTTAAATAATCCCATATGACAGCACCCATCCCCTGTTTTTTTGCTACAGAACTCACGTTTTCAACCTCCCCTTCGCGAATAGTCCCTCTTTACTTTTCAACTTTTAACGTTTGTAAGTATGCATTTAATGCATCAATTTGATCATCCGTTAAGTTGCCATATTTGCCAGTCATTTTGTTTCCTGGCTTCATATTTTCAGGATCTTTCAGCCATTTTTTTAAGTTTTCTTCATTGTTTTCGGCAATACCGGCAACCATATCGCGATCCGCAAAGTTTGCTAAGTTTGGTGCGATACGAGCGGAAGGTGGTCTACTATCATTAGATCCAACTGCGTGACAACCAATACAGCTTTTATTAAATATTTCTTGGCCCTCTTGCGCCTTTGTTGAAGCTACTTCTTTCTTCCCATCAATCTTCTTCATATCAGCAAGCCATTTTTTGTACTCGCTTTCATCTAAAGCTTTCACTTTAAATTGCATTAAAGAATGTGATGGGCCGCAAAATTCTGTACAAAAACCATTATAAGTGCCCGATTTATCTGCCTTTAACCACATTTTGTTCACATTGTCTGTATTTGTATCCATTTTCCCTGCTAAAGATGGAACCCAAAATGAGTGTTTAATATCGGCACCCTTCAAATTTAAATACACTTTCTTACCTGTGGGGATGACCAAATCTTGCGAAGTTACTATCTTTTCTGATTTATAAGAAAATTCCCACCAATAAAGATTCGCTGTTACATCAACAACGATAGTATCTTTATCAATATTCTTTTTCTCCATCGCACTTACATCAGCAAGTTTGAATGTATATGTAACTGTTGGAACAGCTAAGATTAGTAAAAGAATAATCGGAATAACTGTCCATATAATTTCTAGCTTGTGATTCCCTTCAACTTGCTCTGGAATATAATCTTCCTGACCTTTCTTTTGTCGGAAACGCACAATTACATATAAGAAAATAATAGTAACTACTAGTACTACTCCTACCATGATTGCACTCGCCAGTAGAAGTAAATCATATTGCATTTTTGCTACTTCTCCTTGCGGAATTAAAGTAGATTGAAAGGCTTTACCGCATCCCCCTAACAGTAAAGCCAGCAGTGAAACGAACGAAAGCAGTCGCCACTGTTTCTTCATACAAACAACCCCCACTTTCCTTGTGAATTAGATTGTACTTTATAGTTAAGTAAAGTAAATCTCAACGTAAAGAAATCCAATTATGTCGTTGTCTTAGAAGAATGTAACTACAATCATTGATACAAATAAGATTGTTAAATAATTTAGGGAATAAACAAACATTTGCACGGACCATTTGATGTCATCTTTCTTACGGAAGCCATAAAATCCTAAAACGATCCATCCGATGTTAAGCAGTGTTGCAATTACCATAAATGTTATCCCTAGTCCACTCATATAAAATGGTAGTGGTAATAAACATACTGTCCAAATCATAATTTGGCGTTTCGTAATTTCAAATCCATGAACTACAGGAAGCATTGGAATTCCTGCATTTCGATATTCATCAACACGTTTCATTGCTAATGCAAGGAAATGTGGGATTTGCCAAATAAACATAATTAAAAATAACATCCAAGCAATTGGATGGCCTAAAGATGGATCGATTGCTGCCCATCCAATTAAAGGAGGAACTGCACCAGATATACTACCTACAACAGTATTTAGTGTATACTTTCTCTTTGTCCATAAACTATATAGAACAACATATGTGAAAGCACCAATAAATCCCATTAAGACTGCCATTGGTGTTGTTAATAATAAAAATACAAAACCAAGAAGTAATATGACTAGTCCAAATGTAAGTGCAAATCCTGGTTTATACTTTCCAGTAACCGTTGGACGGGTCTTTGTTCTTTCCATTAATGGATCGATGTCTCGATCAATGTAGTTGTTTAAACAACATACCCCTGCCATAATTAATCCTGAACCAACGATTGTAAAGAATAACTTATCCAGATTATCCATTACACTTAATCCATTAAAGTGTAATGCCAACCAAAATCCTGTAAATACAGTAAGTGTATTTGAGTTTACAATCCCCATTTTAACGAGTGCTTTTAAATCTTGTAACCGAGTTGTTTCCGGTACACTTGTAACAGCGGACTCATCATGCAGCTCACTTGTTGCATGGTTCATCACTCTAACCCCCTCTTAAAACTTTCATCTTTCTTTTTGCGCCTATTTCAAATGAAATAATTCGCTTCTATATAGCAATATTATTACAGTAGAAACATTGTTAACCCATTCTACTACTAATCTACGCCCATACTCCAATATATTAAATCATATTTCCCGAACATTTTGTGAAGAAAACATGAACTTTTTGTGTCGAATATAAAAAACTTCATTCTGACTTGTCCTTATCATAACATGATGTTACCTTCTATAATAAACTATTTTGTCCTATTTAACACGTATTCTCCCCATTTCTTTTCAAAATAGCCTATTTTTCACCCAAAATTTTCCTTGCGAACCCTGTTTTTACACCTATTTTCTCTCCCTTTCCTTCCCCCTCCATTTCTTTGCTATTTTATTATTTTTTATATATCATAGGAACTAGCGCGTTTTATTCTATACATAATGGAATGAAAATATTTCGCAATAACTTCATAGCAGAAAGATGGTGAAAGAGATTGCAACGCTTTATTAAATGGTTAGCAGTCATTACAAGCCTTGATTTATTAATAGTTTTATTAGGAGGCGCTTTAGTTACAAAAACAGGTTCTGGTCAAGGTTGTGGTAAATCATGGCCACTTTGTAACGGTGAATTTGTTCCATCTAATTTATCAATGGAAACTATTATTGAACTTAGCCACCGATTAACATCAGGATCAGCTGGAATTCTTGTCACTCTACTTTGTATTTTGTCCTGGAAATATTATAAACATGTGCGTGAAACAAAAACGTTAGCAATTTTATCCTTCGTATTTTTAGTTGCACAAGCATTAATGGGAGCAGCAGCAGTTGTTTGGGGACAAATGCCAGCTGTACTTGCTATCCATTTCGGTATTTCCTTAATTTCATTTGCTTCTGTCATTTTATTAACGTGTCTTATCTTTGAAATTGACCAAAAATTTGATGCACGTTCACTTATTATGGACAAAAAAATGAAATTTCATATTTATGGTGTAACAATTTACAGTTATATCGTCGTCTACACAGGTGCTTTAGTACGTCACGAACGAGCTAGCTTAGCCTGTCCAGACTTTCCTTTATGTAGCAAAAACAGACCTATGCCAACTCAACTACATGAATGGGTTCAAATGGGCCATAGGGTTGCAGCGATGTTAATTTTCGCTTGGATACTATACGCCATGATTCTCGCTATTCGCCATTACAAGCAGCAACCTGTAGTATATTGGGGATGGATCATTTCATTTATCCTTGTTACACTTCAAGCTGTAGTAGGAGTTTTAGTTGTATTTACAAACGCTAGTTTAGCGATGGCATTGTTACATTCTCTATTCATTTCTTGCTTGTTTGCCGTACTATGCTATTTAGTTATGTTAGGAACAAGAAGTAAAGTGAATGCCAAAGAAGCCGAATCAACTTCTAAACAAACAAAATAATTTAAAACTAAAATCCCTTGCCAATTCGGCAAGGGATTTTTTGCAATAAAAAAGAGCTGTATTTACACAGCTCTTTTCTTATTTTAGTGATCTAATTCAATAAGTAAATCACCCGTTTGAATCGCATCACCATCGTTAACATATACTTTCTTTACTTTACCATTGAACGGCGCTTGAACTGTCGTTTCCATTTTCATCGCTTCTGTAATTGCCATAGAATCGCCTTTTTTCACTTCGTCGCCTTCTTTTACAACTACTTTAATTACCGTTCCTGGCATCGTTGCACTAATATGATTTGGATTCTCACGGTTTCCTTTCACACGTTGTGCAACTGTTGCTTTTACACTCTCGTCTTTCACGATAATTTCACGTGGTTGACCGTTAAATTCCAAGTAAAGAACGCGGTTTCCATCCGGCTGAGGTTCTCCAATTGATACTAGTTTAACCATCAATGTTTTACCCTGTTCAATTTCTACATCAATTTCTTCACCTAGTCTCATACCATAGAAGAACGTCGGTGTATCAAGTACAGATACATTTCCATAAAGCTCAGCAACTTTTTCATAATCCATAAATACTTTTGGATATAAAGCATATGCCACTACATCAAAAATCGTTACTTCGCGTCCAAGTTTATGGAATAATTCTTCTTTTAACGCTTCGAAATCTACTGGCTCTAGTAATTCACCTGGTCTTACTGTTAATGGCTCTTTCCCTTTTAAAATAATCTTTTGTAATTCTTTCGGGAAACCACCGTACGGTTGACCTAAATCACCAGAGAACATTTCAACAACAGATCCTGGGAAGTCCATCGCATGTCCACGCTCTAAAACATCTTGTTCTGTCAGATGGTTTTGAACCATAAATAATGCCATATCACCAACAACTTTTGATGATGGTGTTACTTTTACAATATCTCCAAACATGTCATTCACACGGCGGTACATTACTTTCACTTCATCGAAGCGATCTCCTAAACCAACCGCCTTCGCTTGTTGCTGAAGATTACTATACTGCCCACCCGGCATTTCATGCATATATACCTCTGTATGAGGCGCATTCATACCACTTTCAAACGGTGCATAGTATTTGCGTACATCTTCCCAATAGTGAGATAGTTTTTCTAAAGAATCTATATTAACATCTGGTTGTCTTTCGTTTCCGCCTAACGCATAGTATAGCGTGTTCGCACTTGGTTGTGACGTTTGACCAGCCATAGAACTCACTGCTACATCGACGATATCAACACCTGCTTCAATTGCCTTCGTATACGTTAATATACCATTTCCACTCGTATCGTGCGTGTGCAGATGAATTGGAATCGACACTGTCTCTTTTAATGCAGAAACTAAATCATATGCTGCATTTGGTTTTAGTAAGCCCGCCATATCTTTAATACCTAAAATGTGAGCTCCTGATGCTTCTAACTCTTTTGCTAAATTTTTATAATAATTTAAATCATATTTACTACGCAGTGGATCATGAATATCCCCTGTGTAGCACATTGTTGCTTCTGCAATTTTACCAGTGTCTCGTACAGCGTCAATTGCAACTCTCATGCCTTCCACCCAGTTTAAACTATCAAAAATACGGAATACATCAATGCCTGCTTGAGCAGAACATTCCACAAATTTTTGAATTAAATTATCTGGATAGTTTTTGTATCCAACTGCGTTTGAAGAACGAAGTAACATTTGGAATAACACGTTCGGCATTTTTTCACGAAGATCTAGTAATCGTTCCCATGGATCTTCTTTTAAGAAACGATACGCAACATCAAACGTTGCACCGCCCCACATTTCCGCTGAGAATAGGTTCGGTAACATTCTCGCTGTTGGCTCCGCAATTTGATGTAAATCTTTTGTACGAATACGAGTTGCAAGTAATGACTGGTGTGCATCACGGAATGTTGTATCCGTTAAAAGTACACGTTTTTGATCCTGTACCCATTTTACTAATCCGTCCGCTCCACGCTCGTCCAAAATTTGTTTCGTTCCATTTTGGATTGGCTCTGAATGTTTTAAACATGGAATACGAGCATCTGGGAATATTGGTTTTTCTTTTTTCCCTACTCCTGGGAAACCATTTACTGTTACTGTACCAATGTAATTTAACATTTTCGTTCCACGGTCTTTACGTTTCGGGAACAAGAACAATTCAGGTGACGCATCGATAAATGAAGTATCATATTCTCCTGATAAGAAGTTTTTATGCTTTACTACATTCTCTAGGAATGGAATATTTGTTTTAATACCACGAATACGGAATTCTTTTAAGTTACGTTCCATTTTTGCAGCAGCTTGCTCAAAAGTAAGTGCCCAAGTTGTAACTTTTACAAGTAAAGAATCGTAGTACGGTGTAATAACTGCACCTTGGAAGCTATTCCCTGTATCAAGACGCACACCAAAACCACCACCTGATCGATACGCCATAATTTTTCCTGTATCCGGCATAAAATTATTTAGCGGATCTTCAGTTGTTACACGAGATTGAATTGCAAATCCATGTACAACTACTTCCTCTTGCTTCGGAACACCTACCATTTTGCTATGTAATGAATGTCCATCCGCTATTAAAATTTGTGATTGAACAATATCTACTCCCGTAATCATTTCTGTAATCGTATGTTCTACTTGAACACGTGGATTTACTTCAATAAAGTAAAACTCATCATCTTTTACAAGGAATTCTACTGTTCCTGCATTTAAATAGTTTACATTTTTCGTTAACTTCACAGCAGCATCACAAATACGCTGACGCAGATCATCTGAAAGTGATACACTCGGTGCAATTTCTACAACTTTTTGATGACGACGTTGTACAGAACAGTCACGCTCGTATAAATGAACAACATTGCCTTCTTCATCTGCTAAAATTTGTACTTCTATATGTTTAGGTTTTTCAACGAATTTTTCGACGTAAACTTCATCATTACCAAAAGCTGCTTTCGCTTCTGATTTCGCTCGATTATATGATTCTCCTAATTCCTCACTAGTACGCACAATACGCATACCACGACCGCCACCCCCAAGGGATGCTTTAATAATAATCGGGTAATCATACTTTTCAGCAAATTTTTCGACTTCTTCTAATGAATTTACTGGACCATCACTACCAGGTATAACTGGAATTTGTGCTAGCTGCGCTTGTGTTCTTGCTTTCACTTTATCTCCAAACATATCTAAATGCTTACTTTTCGGACCGATAAAGATAATTCCTTCTTCTTCACAACGTTTAGCGAATTGAATATTTTCTGACAAGAAACCATATCCAGGGTGGATTGCATCTACATGATTACTTTTTGCAATCTCAATAATGCCTTCAATATCTAGATAAGCATCAATTGGTTTTTTTCCTTCCCCAACTAAATAGGACTCATCGGCTTTATAGCGATGATAAGAACCACTATCCTCTTTAGAATAGATTGCAACTGTTTTTAATCCAAGTTCCGAACAAGCTCGAAACACACGAATTGCAATCTCTCCACGGTTAGCTACCAATACTTTTTGAATACGTTGCAGCTTTGTCATGATTTTCCCCCTCTACTTTCCTACCACTCTAGAGATAAAATATATACACACCTTAAAAAGCGTGAAGTTCTTCACTTTCCACATTATATTATACTTAGAAAGCTTCACTTTATTTTTATCCATCATACCTTATTTTCTAACAAATGATAAGTTTTCTGTGCAATTTGTTTCACAAAAATAGTATAGCATACCTCTTCCTTTTCTAACAACTTAATTGTATATCACATTTAAGTTAATGTGATATATCTTTTTAACTGAAAGAGAAATTAGTACATCATATTTAAAACTACTTAAAAATAAAAAACACATCATGCTCTAAAGCACAATGTGTTTTTATTTTACAACTACAAGATGTGGTCCATTTTGTTCTCTTTCTTTCATTAGACCATTCTGTTGTTTCTCTTGTCGTTTCACGTGACTAGCAATATTGAGTAGTATTCCCATTGCAAGTAGATTAGCTAATAAAGAACTTCCGCCGTAACTAACAAACGGTAATGGTACTCCTGTAAGTGGTATTACTCCAGACATACCACCGACATTGATAAACGTTTGAACTCCAAACAAGCTTGCAATTCCGATAGCTATTAAACTTCCAAATGGATCTGTACACTTTTGCGCAACTCTAAATGACCGAATAATAATAAGTAATAAACAGATTAAAATGATAGCTACACCTATAAAACCAAGTTCTTCAGATATAATTGCCATTATAAAATCCGTTTGCGGTTCTGGTAAATAACCATATTTTTGTACACTATTCCCTAATCCTCTACCATTAAGCCCTCCAGAAGCGATTCCAATAAATGAATTCACTAATTGAAACCCATCCTTTTGAGGATCATTAAACGGATCAAGGAAAACAGAAAAACGTGCCTTTTGATATGGATTTAATGCATAATTACCAAGAAGATATAGTGCCGGAATCCATACTATAGAAGTTAAAGCAATTCGTTTAATCCATAAGTTAACCTGTACTCCCGAACAAAGAAACATAATTCCTACTGTTCCTGCAATTAACAAATCAGTACCTAAATCATTTTGCTTTAATATTAAAAACATGATTATTCCAACACCAATAAGTACTGGACCTGACCCTTTGAAAACAGGTGTATTCGTTTCTTGTCTTTTCGCAAAAAAATGAGCTAAGACGAGAATAACTGTTATCTTAACAAATTCTGCAGGCTGTATTCCAAATATCCACCCGTTTGCACCGTTTACTGACTTAGTGAAAAAGGCAGCTGCAGCTAATAAGGCAACACTAGCACCGTAACTCCCCAACAAAAAAATTCGTTTTCTCCAAACTTTATATGGGATAGTAGCAATAATTATTAATACCATTGTCCCAACAACTAAAGTAATTAATTGTCTTTTAAAAAAGAAATTTGCTGGTTTATCAAATCTCGAAATCGCAACAATGGAACTCGAACTATATACCATTATTACCCCCAGCACACATAAAATAACAAGAGGAAGTAACAATGAATAATCCATTGATTTCCATACTTTTTTCATTTCATTTCCTCTTTCTGTTTCAATTTAATTATTGTTGTATTCCATATGTACATTGATTCTTCCTGCTTTATTATACAAATAAAAAGCTCAAACTAATTTAGTTTGAGCCCCCTTATTTGAACCCGTTATTGTTGTTTGTTTGTAAATGCTTCATGAAGTGCAGATAACTCACGTTCGAGCTCACCTAACATTGCTTTCCCTTGTTCTTCTGCAATAAGACCAAGGCGAACCGCAAAATCGACCTCGCGGGATAGTCCAAACATTTGTGTGTCTAACACTTCTTCATATAATGGACATTGCGGCATTGTAAGATGGTCCATTTGCACCTTAATAAGTCTTAAAATCTTCTCTGCATCCGCTTGTAGAAGGGCTAGTGCCTTTTCCTGATGATTTGCTACTGTCTCAGACGCCAAATTGATTCCCTCCGTTTCCGTCCTACTCTCCTCTATCCTATCTATTAATATTAGCGATAGTTTTAATAAATTGCAATAGAAACATTTTTTGTGACAACAGTGTCTAATACTATTATACTGAAAAGTGGGAGTATAACACAAATGGGGGAACAACAATGAGCGAAATTTTATTTATTAACGGAAAAGTACGTTTTCCAATCACTATTGATCCAACTGTTTGGATCTTTGATGATCGAAAAGTAGATTTGACAACTTACTTTGATGAAACTAGAGAAAACACGTCTGAACTAGAAACTTATTTAAAAAACACTTCAGAACATTGGGATCGCGAAATCCGTGATGGTGCCGCTTTTCCTCCAATACAACAAAGTGTGAAGAAATATAAAAAAGAACAGCTGATTACTGGAACATTTGGTATACCATTTCATCCATTCCTTGCTAACGCTGAAATTTTAGAGGACGCTACGCAAGTTAAAATTGAAACGGTAGATCATACAATGACACTTCCATTAGAAACTGTCAAAAATGCTATACTAGGCTTTTCAAAAGAAGGAAAACCATTAAAAGAAGACGGGCCTGTTCATCTCTATTTCAATGATGGATCTAATCAACAAAATCCAATCCGTAACATCCGTAAATTTACAATTATTTAAAGAAAAGGAGTGAGCTTAAGCTCACTCCTTTTTACAATAAATCTGCTGCTAGTTGAGCTAAATTAGATCGCTCCCCTTTAACAAACTTCACATGACCACTAATGCGCTGTTCTTTAAACTTCTCTACAACATATGTTAAGCCATTATTATATTCATCTAAATATGGGTGATCAATTTGCTGAGGATCTCCCATCAATACAATCTTACTCTTTTCCCCTACCCTAGTTAATATCGTTTTCACTTCATGCTTTGTTAAATTTTGTGCTTCGTCAATGATAATGAACTGATCTGGAATACTTCTCCCGCGTATATAAGTAAGGGCTTCTACTTCAATCGAACCCATTCCAGCTAAAATAGCATCTAACTCTCCTGGCTTTTTCGTATTAAATAAATACTCTAGGTTATCAAAAATTGGCTGCATCCATGGTCTTAACTTTTCTTCTTTTTCTCCTGGTAAATAACCGATATCTTTTCCGACTGGAACAATTGGTCTTGCCACAAGTAATTTTTTATATAACCCTAAGTCTTCTGTTTGCATAAGTCCCGAAGCTAACGCAAGTAACGTTTTTCCTGTGCCGGCTTTCCCCGTTAACGTTACAAGCGGAATATCTTCACGAAGCAACAATTCTAATCCCATAATTTGCTGCACATTTCGTGGTCGTATCCCCCACACTTGTTCATTGTGAAAAATAAGTTTCTTTACCTTCTTACCTAAGTGATCCACAATGCCAAGAGCAGAACTAGAGCCCCCTAATGCATCTTTCATCACTACAAACTGATTTGGGTAAAAAGGATGATTCGCAATTTCAGATAGAGGCAATTCACCTTTCTCATAAAAATAATCCAATTGTTCTTTTGATATATATCCTTCTAAAAAGCCAGAATATATATTTTCTACTTCAATTACGCGATCACTTAAATAATCTTCAGCCTTCAAACCAATTGCATCAGCTTTTACCCTTACGAGTACATCTTTACTTACCAAAATAACAGACTTCCCGTCCTCTTTTTCCTGTTCTTCTAAAGATAGATTTTTTGCTACAGCTAAAATTCGATTATCATTTGTTTTTTCTACAAAAATATCTTGTAGTTGAACAAATGAACGATGGTTCAATTCAATACGAAATGTTCCGCCGTTTTCTAGCGGGATACTTTCATGCAGCTTTCCTATTTCACGAAATTTATCTATTAACTTAGATACATAACGAGCGTTTCGTCCTACTTCATCCATATAACGTTTTTTCGAATCAACCTCTTCTAATACAACTGCTGGAATCACTACTTCATTGGTTTCAAATGAAAAAATAGATAAAGGATCCTGCAAAAGTACATTCGTATCTAACACATAAATTTTATCCAACCTGTTACCCCCTGACTCCACTTTTAAATTTGTAGAACAAGGGTTTCATCCATACAATATGGACGAACCATTGTTATAATTATATGTACCGTGTAAACGAGGTAGAATCGAAAATCATAGTCATTAAACCTTTTATTTATTCTTTATTCATTTCTATTCAATATATTACTTTTTATTATAATTATTAACGTTAAATCACAATAACCGATTACAAAAGTGAATAAACGAATTTCCTATTTAGCATCTTTATAATTCTCTTATCCCTACTAACACTTCATTATCCAGCTTTTTCGCTGCCCGAAGATCATATGTTTTTTCATATGTTGGTTCAATTGCAAGTTTCGCTCCATAAAACATAACATCACGCACTTCTTGCACATTTACTTCTATTACAGTTAATTTTAGAGAAATACCTTCCATTCTATCTGTCAAAATTTCACCTGCACCACTTATAGAAAATACGGATTCATTCGCCATTATAGTCAATACCACACCTGTATTATGCCGTATATTTTCCACAATACGTGAACGTTGATCTACTGCAAATCGAATACTAGTTTTACTCACTGCATACACCCAAGAAATAGCACTTACGTTAGGAACTTGCTTTTCGAAATCTGTCGTTGCTATCATAACAATACACTCTTTACGCAACGTTTGTACTAAATCCTCTGTTAAGGTAGGCTCTACTACATTCGCCATATTTTCACCTCCAAACATACTTGGTATATCCTTATCATAACTTATTTTTTGAATTGCGAAAATATTATTTTTTCCCACTATTATTCAAAAACATTATACTTCCATGATATACTTATACTGATAGAATTCGTATTGAGGTGACGAAATGAGAGTCAAATGTATGATTTGTGATAAAAAAGATATGTTAGATGATGAAAATCCTATGGCAAAAAAACTGCGTAATCGCCCTATTCATACATATATGTGCATGGAATGTTCGGAACGAATTGCAGAGCGTACAATGGAACGTCATGCAAGTGGTAATTTCCGATTATATCGTGATAAAAAAATCGAAGATGATTGGTAAAATGTAAATAAGTCCTTACTCATATAGATAAGGACTTATTTATATTTTTCTGGTTCACGATTCATCTGATCCAAAAAACAATCAATGGCTTCTAACGGAAACCTTGCAGATTTCCGTTCTCCATTCATTTCATATGTAATTAAATACATTTCCTCGTTCTTTTCGACTTCCACATTTCTTAATTTATGTTCTTCATATATCATATTTTGAAATAACAAATATGTTTCTTTTGCAGCACTATCATCTGGGCGTGCTTCCGCAACTGTTTTAATTGTTAACCAATTATATAGTGCATCTTGTACTGAACGCATGAAAACTCCCCTTCCTTATCCTGCTTTTTGTTGTTTCGCTTGACGCAAACGCAATCTATAAATTCCAAGTACAATTGCCGCTACAACAAGTCCTTCTCCAACAGGTAAAAACACAGCAAAAAAGGTTAATACTGTGCATCCAATTGCTAATGATATGTATATCAAAATATTTTTTAGTACAGACAACTTTCTAGCAAACCCTAAATTATAAACGAGAGCACTTAATATAATAATCGTCCCATAAAGTAACCACATTCCTAACTCTGGATTTTCATCTACCTTACACAATTTTGCAAAAAAAGACATCCTTTCTAACACACTCTTCCCCCCTAGCAGTAAAATGCAATTTTCTTTATACACTTAATACAAGAGTAACTCGCAAAAAAAATACTGTCCACAAAAATGAGTAAATATTCTAAAAAATAAACAAAATAAAAAAACAACGCCCTTTATAAAGGGCGTTGTTTTTTTATTTTTACGCTTCGACAGATTTCTTTTTCTTAGCAGCTCTTTCGCGCTCACTCTTATCAAGAATCTTTTTACGTAGACGAATTGATTCTGGAGTTACTTCACAGAACTCGTCATCGTTTAAGTACTCTAATGATTCTTCTAAAGTCATTAGGCGTGGTTTCTTCATTGTTGAAGTTTGATCTTTCGTCGCAGAACGAATGTTAGTTTGTTGTTTCATTTTCACAACGTTAACTGTTAAGTCATTCTCACGAGTGTGTTCTCCTACAATCATACCAGCATATACTTCTGTACCTGGTTCAACGAAGATTACACCACGGTCTTCAACTTGCATAATACCGTATTGTGATGCTTTTCCTGTTTCAAGTGAAACTAGAACACCTTGACGACGTCCACCAACTTGTCCAGCGTGTACTGGTTGGTAGCAATCGAATGTATGGTTTAAAATACCGTAACCACGAGTTAATGTTAAGAATTCTGTTGTGTAACCAATTAAACCACGTGCTGGAACCATGAAAGTAAGGCGAACTTGACCGTTTCCGTTATTCACCATATCTAACATTTCACCTTTACGTGCACCCATAGATTCCATAATAGAACCAGTGTATTCTTCAGGTACATCGATTTGTACACGCTCTACAGGCTCACATCTTACGCCATCAACTTCTTTAATGATTACTTCTGGCTTAGATACTTGTAATTCATAACCTTCACGACGCATGTTTTCAATTAAGATAGATAAATGTAGTTCCCCACGTCCAGATACGATCCACGCATCAGGAGAATCTGTATTATCTACACGTAAACTTACATCTGTTTCTAATTGTGAACGAAGACGCTCTTCAATTTTACGAGATGTAATGTATTTACCTTCACGACCTGCAAATGGGCTGTTATTTACAAGGAACGTCATTTGTAGTGTTGGCTCATCAATACGTAATAATGGTAACGCATCTTGATGTTCAACTGGACATACTGTTTCACCTACGTTAATGTCTTCCATACCAGAAACGGCTACTAAGTCCCCTGCTTTTGCTTCTTCAATTTCTTGACGTTTTAATCCCATGTAACCGAATAATTTCGTTACGCGGAATTGCTTCACACTTCCGTCTACTTTCATTAAAGCAACTTGTTGTCCAACCTTCATTGTACCGCGGAATACGCGACCAACTCCAATACGTCCAACGTAGTCGTTGTAATCAAGAAGTGCTACTTGGAATTGAAGTGGCTCTTCGCTGTTATCAATTGGTGCTGGAATATGTTCGATAATTGTATCGAATAATGATTTCATATTCTCTTCTTGATTTGCTGGGTTTGAATCTAAGCTTGCTGTTCCGTTCATTGCTGATGCAAATACAACTGGGAACTCTAATTGATCTTCGTTTGCACCAAGCTCAATGAATAAGTCGATTACTTCATCAACTACTTCATCTGGACGAGCGAAGTCACGGTCAATTTTGTTTACAACTACGATTGGAGTTAAGTTTTGCTCAAGAGCTTTCTTTAAAACAAATCGTGTTTGTGGCATACAACCTTCATATGCATCAACAACAAGTAAAACACCATCAACCATTTTCATGATACGTTCTACTTCTCCACCGAAGTCAGCGTGACCAGGTGTATCTAAAATGTTAATTCTTTTATCTTCATAGTGAATCGCTGTATTTTTCGCTAAAATTGTAATACCGCGTTCTCTTTCTAGATCATTTGAATCCATTGCGCGTTCTTCAACGTGTTCGTTCGCACGGAAAGTCCCCGCTTGACGTAATAACTGGTCAACAAGTGTTGTTTTACCATGGTCAACGTGGGCAATAATTGCTATATTACGTAAATCTTGTCGTTTTTTCAACATGTCCAACTCCTAATGTCTTTTTAATCCTTCTCTATTATAAGAGCGAAGGGGATACAATAGCAATTAAAATAAAAGCAAGAATGAAAATATAGTTGTATTCTTACTTTTGTGAAAGTAAAATGAGATTGGAGGGTGAAGAAATGGAACACATTCAATATCGCTTTTTATTAACTGCAATTATCGGTGTTATTTTCTTAATCGGTATCGGCATTATGATTGCTGAAAATAGTCCAATCGGTATTATTATTTGCATTATCGGCACATTTGTTACAGTTGGATACGGTTTTGTAACAAAAAGAAAAATGCGCAAATCACAATAACGCTAAAAAGTAAGAAGCTTATACACAGCCTCTTACTTTTTTTGTTGCTCTCATATAAACGATAACACTTCTTCATACACTCCTGGTTTTGCAACTAACACACTGCTCTTCTCTATGATAGAAAGTGGCGCTCCAGAGAATGTCGTCACCTTACCTCCAACTTCTTCTACAATTATCTTTCCTCCGCCAAAATCCCATGGTGATAATCTCGGCGTTACATATGCATCTATTCTTCCTGTTGCAACGTATACCATCTCTAACGCTGCACAGCCATATGATCTTGTGCCTCTTGCTTTCTTAACAAGTGCCATCATACTTTCCATATTAAGCAATGGATTATCTGTAAGCCATATCGCATTTAAAGCTACAATACCTTGCTCTACAGTTCCTTTTTTCAGTGTAGGAATTGATATATCATTACAAAAAGCTCCATATCCCTTGACTGCATGATATAGTTCATCATGCACTGGATCATATATAAGTCCAATCTTTCCGATACCGTTCTCATAAATCCCAATTGAAATCGCAAAATTTCTTTTTTGATGAACAAAGTTCATCGTGCCGTCAATTGGATCAATTAACCAAACAACCCCGTCAGAAGACGTTATCTCGTCTCCATAACCCTCTTCTCCTAAAATATTATGATTCGGGAATGTTTCTTTAATTTTCCCAATTAAAAACTGTTCTATCTCTCGGTCCATATTTGTAACTAAGTCAGCTGCATTTGATTTTGTTTCTATAATAAGTGCTTTTTTCATTGATGCCATTAAATGCTCTCCTGCATCCCGAATCCACCGTTTGGCGTGTGCATCAATGTCTTTCCATACTTCTTGCATGTTTAAACACTCCGATCTATACTGTTCACAGAAAAAACGAACCCTTTATAAGGTTCGCACCAACTAATTTTTTATACATATACTATTATTACGCTTCTAAACGAATCATTTCAAGTCTTAACACTTCTAACTTTTGTACACACTCTTCTTTTTTCTGTTTGTCATCTTCCATCATCGCATCATATAAAGTTGCTAATTCATAATCTAGCTCCAAACGTAGCACCGGTATTCTCTTTTCAGCATCTGTTCTCTTTAACGCATTAATCACCTGTCTCATATTATTTGCCTCCTCCCAATATTCGTCTGCCCTCGGACTAGAATTAATTCAATTTTCTGATTTTTTGTTTTATACTATACTATGTTGGATAAATCATCTATGCAACAAAATTATATTTTTTTATTTAAATTTTTTTGTGCTGTTTTTTTTATGAATAGTACAAGCTATGCTAAAATAAAAGCAAAATAGGAGTTGGAGGAACAATCATGACAATACAAACATTCAAGTCAACTGATTTTGATGTCTTTACAGTTGATGGTCTCGAAGAACGAATGAGTGCAATTAAAACGAACATTCATCCTAAGCTAGAAGCTTTAGGGGAACAATTTGCAGAATACTTATCCAAACAAACTGATGAGAACTTTTTTTATCATGTTGCAAAACACGCACGCCGCAAAGTCAATCCACCAAACGATACTTGGGTTGCTTTTTCAACAAATAAACGAGGATATAAAATGCTACCGCATTTCCAAATCGGCTTATGGGGTACTCATGCCTTCATATACTTTGGTTTAATCTATGAGTGTCCACAAAAAGTTGAGACGGCTCATGCCTTCTTAGAACATTTAAATGATTTAAAAACAAATATTCCAAATGACTTCGTTTGGTCCATTGACCATACTAAACCAAATGTGAAATTACATAAAACACTTGAAACCGAAGACTTACAAAAGATGATTGAACGATTAGCTACTGTAAAAAAAGCAGAATTATTAGTTGGTATTCATATATCACCAGAGGAGTTTTCAGCAATGACCAACGAACAATTCCTTGCTAAGATTGAATCTACGATGCAATCACTCCTTCCTTTATATGCACTGTGTAATCGATAGTAGAAAACGGACAATTTATATTGTCCGTTTTTAGTTGTTATCACATTATATCACTTCAGTTTTTATTTTTCAAAATATTTTTACATTTTTACGAGCTTTTGTTCTTCGACTTCTTTTGCCCTTTGAATAGCACGATATATAGAGTATCCACTTACTTCTTGAAATTCTTTATCAATTTTCTTTTCTTCTGCTTTCGATGGAACAATCTCTTTAAAACGACGATATAAACCCATTAACTCTTCTCTTATAATCCCTTTTTCATAAGCTTTCTCAATCGCTTCATAAAACTTAACAATTGTAACCATTTCCTCATTTGACCAATCATAATCTAACGGATATTGATATTCCATTTCGCACCTCATTTATCATTTCTTCTTGTTTCATTATGCTATCTTAAAGAGAATATTTTATTCTTCATTATAGCCACTCTGCATTATACACTATTTATTCATTTTAATGGAATTGTCTTCCTCTATTCATTAGTTGAGGCTAACTATTAAACATACTCACCTTAAAAACATTTTTTTCTATACATCTATAATTATTGGTGATATAATGCTTTTGTTTTATAGAAAATAAAGTGAAGCTACCATCTCAAAAACGATTTTTTGAATGGCAGAAAAACAAGCCTTATTCTAAAAAAGGCTACACTTTTTTAGAGCAGGATTATATAAAACAAATTACACTAAATATTATGAAGAAGAAGGGGTGTATAGATTGTCCCAATACGAAACACCATTGTTTACCGCTTTAGTTGAGCACAGTAAGCGAAATCCAATTCAATTCCATATTCCTGGTCATAAAAAAGGACAGGGCATGGATCCTACATTTCGCGAATTTATTGGGCATAATGCATTAGCAATTGATTTAATTAATATTGCGCCACTCGATGATTTACATCATCCAAAAGGTATGATTAAAGAAGCACAGGATTTAGCAGCCGCTGCATTCGGTGCAGATCATACTTTCTTTTCTATTCAAGGTACAAGTGGCGCTATTATGACAATGGTGATGAGCGTTTGCGGTCCTGGTGACAAAATCCTAGTACCACGAAACGTGCATAAATCAGTAATGTCAGCTATTATTTTCTCAGGTGCAAAACCGATTTTCATGCATCCTGAAATCGATCCGAAGCTCGGTATTTCTCATGGAATCACAATTCAATCTGTCAAAAAAGCACTTGAAGAGCACTCAGATGCAAAGGGCTTACTTGTTATTAACCCAACGTACTTTGGGTTTGCTGCAGACTTAGAACAGATTGTACAATTAGCACATTCTTATGACATCTCTGTACTAGTCGACGAGGCTCATGGTGTTCATATTCATTTTCACGATGAATTACCTATGTCAGCGATGCAAGCTGGTGCGGATATGGCAGCAACAAGTGTTCACAAATTAGGAGGCTCTTTAACTCAAAGTTCTATTCTTAATGTGAAAGAA
This sequence comes from Bacillus sp. RB3, assembly GCF_030164735.1. Taxonomy (NCBI): domain Bacteria; kingdom Bacillati; phylum Bacillota; class Bacilli; order Caryophanales; family Bacillaceae; genus Bacillus; species Bacillus sp. RB3. The sequence goes on along the minus strand of NZ_JASNGE010000005.1, from coordinate 225,999 downwards.
GGCTTAGTGAATGTAAAGCATGTCCAATCTATTATTAGTATGCTTACAACTACATCAACTTCTTACATCTTGTTAGCATCCCTTGATGTTGCGAGAAAACGTCTTGCTACAGAAGGAACAGCACTCATAGAACAAACAATACAATTAGCTGAGCATGTTCGTGATGCTATAAATTCTATTGAGCATCTTTACTGTCCTGGAAAAGAAATGTTAGGTACAGATGCTACCTTTAACTATGATCCTACAAAGATAATTGTATCTGTAAAAGATTTAGGTATTACCGGCCACCAAGCTGAAGTATGGCTTAGAGAGCAATATAACATTGAAGTAGAACTCTCAGATCTATACAACATACTATGTCTTATCACTTTGGGAGATACAGAAAGTGATACAAATACACTTATTGCAGCTTTACACGATTTAGCAGCAACATTTAGAAATAGGGCAGATAAAGGTGTTCAAGTACAAGTAGAGATTCCAGAAATTCCAGTGCTAGCACTTTCTCCTCGAGATGCTTTTTATTCGGAAACAGAAGTCATCCCATTTGAAAATGCAGCGGGTCGTATTATAGCTGATTTTGTTATGGTTTATCCGCCAGGGATTCCAATCTTTACTCCGGGGGAAATTATTACACAAGAAAACTTAGAGTATATTCGGAAAAACTTAGAAGCAGGTTTACCTGTACAAGGTCCTGAAGATATGACATTACAAACATTACGTGTTATTAAAGAGTACAAGCCTATCAGTTGATAGGCTTTTTTTTCACCTTTTTTCCTTTTCTTCATACGATACTTAAGAATGTAACGTATAGGTGGGGATACTATTATGATTGTAATAGGCCGTTCTATTGTACATCCTTATATTACAAATGAATATGAGCCATTTGCAGCAGAGAAACAACAAATTTTATCAATAATGGCAGGAAATCAAGAAGTTTATTCCTTCCGAACAGCTGATGAACTCAGCTTTGATCTCAATTTACGAGTTAATATTATTATCTCTGCACTAGAGCTTTTTCAAAGTGGATTTCAGTTTCGCACATTTCAACAATCCTTTTGCAACCCCCAGTATTGGAAAAGAACATCCCTTGGAGGATTCGAGCTTCTTCCAAACATACCATCTTCTATTGCCATACAAGATATTTTTAAAAATGGAAAACTATATGGAACTGAATGCGCAACCGCTATGATCATTATTTTTTATAAAGCTTTACTATCATTGTATGAGGAAGAAACTTTCAATCGTCTATTTGCAAATCTTTTACTTTATACATGGGACTACGATCAAGATCTAAGGCTCATAACAAAAAACGGTGGCGATCTTGTTCCAGGTGACCTCGTTTACTTTAAAAACCCACAAGTGAATCCAGCTACGATTGAGTGGCAAGGAGAAAACACAATCTATTTAGGAAATTTCTTTTTTTACGGACATGGCGTGGGTGTAAAAACAAAAGAAGAAATTATTTATTCATTAAATGAACGAAGAGTCCCTTACGCTTTTATTTCAGCTTTCTTGACTGATACTATTACCCGTATCGATAGCCGTATAATGAGCCAATATGCTTCTTCTAGTACACCACATACATCCATAAGCTTTATTCCAATTAGAGATGATGCAATCGTTGCAACAGTTGGTCATACAACTACAATTTATTAAAAAAGCGCCTACACATGTAGGCGCTTTTTCTTATTATTAAGCTTTTGTATGTTCTTTATGGTCACATTCGCAATGAGATCCACATTTCCCGTATAGTACTGTTGATTTTTCATCTTCAAAATGTCCAATTGTTCCTTCACATACTTGGCATACGATTGTTCCCATTTTCATTTCCCCCTGAGTTTTAATAGTAATCTATTTATTTATCATTAAGCTTTCGCATTATCTTTTCTAGCACAGTCACAATTTGTTCCACATTTTCCGTAAAGTACCGTCGTTTTCTCATCTTCAAAATGTCCGATTGTTCCTTCACATACTTGGCATACGATTGTTCCCATTTTCATTTCCCCCTAAGTTTATGGTCCTAAAAACTTTTAGCTGTCCATTTCCTATCAATTATTGGGCTTTTGTATGCTCTGTGTGATCACATCCGCAAGATCCACATTTCCCGTAAAGTACCGTTACTTTCTCATCTTCGAAGTGTGCAATTGTACCTTCACAATCTTGACATACGATTGTTCCCATTTTTCATTTCCCCCTAAGTTTATAATCCCAAAAACTTTTTGTAACCGCTTAACTTTCTGTCTTTATTTTAATATGTTATACTTTTTACGTCAATAGGTTTTTAGTATAACACATTAAATATTTTTAATTTAAATTAGTATGCGATATTAAAATAAAAAAACAGCCATATTTATAAGTACGACTGTTTCACATTAATTATTCTTCATATTCCGCATGTAAAGAAGTTGACGGAACTAGAAATTTGAAAAACTGAGCTAACTCCTTTGCTTCCTCTTCTGATCCTAATTTAAAAATCTCCTGTATATATTGAACATTCTCTACATCATCTCGTCCGAGTAAAGTAGACCTTCCTGTTTGCATACAAACAATGAGCGGCTTTCCAAAAAACATATTTGTATAAATAACACCAAAATCATAACGTGTATCATGTGTCATAAACCCTAAAAATCGTACCTTCACACTTTCATGCTCATCATACAATTTTTCAAACATTGGTTTCCACCTTTCTACATCACGTTTCATTAATAGTATATTAAACAAAACATGTAATACTCCTTTTAATTGTCAAAAAATTCAGTAGGATGTAGAATGATAGTATTCTACTAAGCTAGGGGGAACTTATATGCAACACGCCTTTATTACGCTTGTACCGAAATCCAACCAACAATCAGTTTCAATAGATGATATAAAACAACTTTTTCATTATTATAAAACAGTTACTTCTAAAACTGGTGCCCAAATTAATTACACGTATACAAATACCGCTTTTCCTTATGAAATTTTAGATACATCTACAACAACATTAAAACTTCAATCCACTCACGACCGGTATGACTCAATTTATATTGGTGTTGGTATAGAAAATGAACAATCTTTCATCCAAGTTTCTTTACCACCTAATGCAACATTTGGTGACAAAGGGAAAGCAAATGAATTTTGCCGTTTTTTAGCGAAGAAATTAGAAGGAGAGTTACAATTATTTAATGGAAGAACAATGTATTTTTATAAACGCTAATTTAAAAAATAGATAATATGATTAAAAATAATATACAATTCGAACATGTAAGAAATAAAGCTTGCTTTCTTACGTGCAATACAAAATATGCTATTACATAGGCTAAATATAGAAATACGAAAAAAAGAATAACTTTATAATGAAACTTATCACCATTCGATAATGTTAATACAGTGGAAAAGCCACTCCATAGTAGTAAATGATAAAATATAACATGTAATATTTTCATGGAACCTTCTCCTTTGACATGCTCTATTTTATTAATATATGGGGGTAAGTTTGAATCAATTACATATTATAGGATGATATATATTACCTTCGAAGTAAGTTAAGCCTGAATCATTTGTTAAAGTATTATATATTCATTCGACAAGTACGTTTAAAGACCTTGCAAGTCATTTGATGAAAATAAAAATAGCCCCTCTCTTACAATAAGAGAAGGGCTATTTACATTACTTAAATTATTTTACAATGTGAATTGGCATTCCAAGAGCAACTTCAGCTGCTTCCATTGTGATTTCACCTAATGTTGGGTGAGCATGGATTGTTTGAGCGATATCTTCAGCTGTCATTCCAGCTTCGATAGCTAAACCAATCTCAGAAATAATATCAGAAGCACCTGCACCTGCAACTTGAGCACCTACAAGAAGACCATCTTCTTTACGTGTTACAAGTTGTAGGAAACCGTCAGTGCTGTTTAATGATAATGCACGACCGTTAGCAGCGAATGGGAACTTAGATACAGTTACAGTCATTCCAGCTTCTTCAGCTTGTTTTTTAGTGTAACCAACAGATGCTAGTTCTGGATCAGTGAAGCATACTGCAGGAATTCCGATGTAATCGATAGCTGATGCATGGCCACTAATTGCTTCTACAGCTACTTTACCTTCGTAAGAAGCTTTGTGAGCTAATGGTGGTCCAGGAACGATATCACCGATTGCATAGATGTTTGGTACATTTGTACGACATTGCTCATCGATTTCGATGATGCCGCGGTCAGTCATTTTAACTCCAACTTGCTCAAGACCGATTTCTTGAGTGTTTGGACGACGACCTACAGTTACTAATACGTAATCTGCTTCTACAGTTTGGATTTCACCTTTAACTTCAAAGCTAACTTTTACGCCAGTTTCTGTTTCTTCAACGCCTTTAGCCATAGCTTTTGTATGGATATTTACGTTACCTTTTTTCTGTAGAGCACGTTTAACAACAGAGCTCATAGCTTTTTCGAAACCAGCTAAGATTTCGTCGCCAGCTTCTACTACAGTAACTTCTGTACCGAAGTTAGCATATGCAGTACCTAATTCCATACCGATGTAACCGCCGCCGATTACAACAAGTTTTTTAGGAATTTCAGGTAAGCTTAAAGCACCTGTAGAGTTGATAACACGTTTAGAGTATTTGAATCCTGGAATTTCGATTGGTGTAGAACCAGTTGCAAGAACAGCATTTTTAAACGTATAAGTTTGAGCTGCATCTTCAGTCATAACGCGTAATGTATTAGCATCTACGAAGTAAGCTTCACCGCGAATGATTTCAACTTTGTTACCTTTAAGAAGGCCTTCAACACCGCCAGTTAATTTCTTAACTACGCCGTTTTTCCATTCTTGAACTTTTGTAAAGTCAACTTTTACGTTTTCTGCAGTAATACCCATGTCATCAGAATGCATTGCATTCTCATAACGATGACCTGCATTGATTAACGCTTTTGAAGGAATACATCCAACGTTTAAGCATACGCCACCAAGGTTAGCTTTTTCAATGATTGCTACCTTTTGACCTAATTGTGCTGCACGAATTGCCGCAACGTATCCACCAGGACCTGCACCAACAACGACTGTATCTAATTCAATTGGGAAATCTCCTACTACCATTGTTATTACGCCTCCATTACTAATAATTGTGGGTCATTCAATAGACGTTTAATTTGGTTTAACGCTTTTTGAGCAGTTGCACCGTCAATTAAACGATGGTCAAAGCTTAGAGATAATGCTAATACTGGAGCTGCAACGATCTCACCGTTTTTCACAACTGGTTTTTCAGCGATACGGCCGATACCAAGGATTGCTACTTCTGGGTGGTTGATAACTGGAGTGAACCATTGTCCACCTGCAGAACCAATGTTTGTAATTGTGCAAGAAGCACCTTTCATTTCAGCTGGAGCTAGACGACCTTCACGTGCTTTACCAGCAAGATCATTGATCTCGTTAGAGATTGTGAAGATAGACTTACGATCTGTATCTTTAACAACTGGTACTAATAGACCTTTGTCTGTATCAGCTGCGATACCGATGTTGAAGTAATGTTTATGAACTACTTCTTGAGATGCATCGTCTAAAGAAGTGTTTAACATTGGGTATTCACGTAATGCAGATGTTAAAGCTTTAACAACGTACGGAAGGTAAGTTAATTTAATACCTTTGTCAGCTGCTACTGCTTTGAACTTCTTACGGTGAGCAACAAGTTCTGTTACATCTACTTCGTCCATTAATGTTACGTGAGGAGCTGTGTGTTTAGAGTTAACCATTGCTTTCGCAATCGCTTTACGGATACCACTCATTTTCTCACGAGTTTCTGGATATTCACCAGCTGGGATTGGTTGTGCTTTTGGTGCTTCTTCTTTCGCTGCTGCTGGAGTAGCTTCTACTGCTGCTGGAGCCTCAGTTGCTGCTACAGTTTGTCCACCATTTGCAAATGCATCGATGTCAGCTTTTACGATACGGCCATTCTTACCAGTACCAGCTACTTTATGAATGTCTACACCTTTTTCACGAGCGTATTTACGAACAGATGGCATAGCAATTACGCGCTCATTTACTACTTCTGCAGTTGCTGCTGGAGTAGCTTCCGCTGCTGGAGCTTCTACTGCTGCTTCTTCAGCTTTTGGAGCTTCATCATGATCGTCACCTTTAAATTTAAGGTTTTCGTATCCAGGAGCATCAAATTTAATTAATGTATCTCCTACGATTGCAACTGTTCCTTCTTCTACAAGTACTTCAAGTACTTTACCTTTAACAGGAGAAGGGATTTCTACTACTGCTTTATCATTTTGTACTTCAAGAAGTACATCGTCTTCGTTTACTTCATCGCCTGGTTTAATAAACCATTTTACGATTTCACCTTCGTGGATACCTTCACCGATATCTGGTAGTTTAAATTCAAATGCCACGGAATTCAGCCCCCTGATTCATTTCATTATTATGGAATATGTGCAAAAGAAACCAGCATGTGCTGATTTCTTTTGCACATGAAAAGCTAAAAATTAGAAGTTCATTACTTTGTTTACAGCTTCAACAATATCTTTGTGGTTTGGTAACCATACGCTCTCTGCTTGAGAGAATGGGAATACTGTATCAGCAGCTGCAACACGTACAACTGGAGCTTCTAAGTTTAAGATTGCACGGTCGTTAATTTCCGCTACAACGTTAGCTGCAATACCAGCTTGTTTTTGAGCTTCTTGAACTACAACTACGCGACCTGTTTTTTCAACAGAAGCGATGATTGTTTCGATATCTAATGGTTGAACTGTACGTAAGTCAACAACCTCTAAAGAGATACCTTCTTTTTCAAGTTCTTCAGCAGCTTTTAATGCAGCGTGAACCATAGCACCGTAAGCGATAACAGATACATCTGTACCTTCACGTTTGATATCAGCTTTACCTAAATCAATTGTGTAATCACCTTCTGGTACCTCTTGACGGAATGAACGGTACAATTTCATATGCTCTAAGTAGATAACTGGATCGTTGTCACGAATCGCAGAGATTAAAAGACCTTTAGCATCGTATGGAGTAGATGGAATAACAACTTTTAGACCAGGTTGTTGAGCCACTAATCCTTCTAAGCTATCAGCATGTAGTTCAGGAGTATGAACACCACCACCGAATGGAGAACGAACTGTTACTGGAGCAGTCCAACGTCCACCAGAACGGTAACGCATACGAGCTAATTGACCAGAAATTGAATCCATTACTTCATAAACGAAACCGAAGAATTGGATCTCTGGAACTGGACGGAATCCTTCAAGTGCAAGACCAACTGCAAGTCCACCAATACCAGACTCTGCAAGTGGAGTATCCATTACACGATCTTCACCAAATTCAGCTTGTAAACCTTCAGTAGCACGGAATACACCGCCGTTTACACCAACGTCTTCACCAAATACAAGTACGTTAGGGTCATTTTTCATTTCAACGCGTAAAGCATCAGTGATTGCTTGAATCATTGTCATTTGAGCCATGGCTTACTTCGACTCCTTTTCTTTGTAGATTTCATATTGTTCAGCTAAGTTGTAAGGCATTTTTTCGTACATGATTTCCATTAAATCAGTTACTTTTTGTTTTGGAGCTTGGTCAGCCTTAGCAATTGCTTGTTTGATATCTTCTTTTGCTTCTTCGATTACTGTCTCTTCAACTTCTTGAGACCATAGGCCTTTAGCTTCTAAGAACTTACGGAAGCGTACGATTGGGTCTTTTTGTTCCCATTCGTTTTCGATATCTTTTGTACGGTAACGAGTTGGGTCATCACCAGCCATTGTATGTGGACCGTAACGGAATGTTAAAGTCTCGATTAAAGTAGGGCCTTCGCCATTTACTGCGCGCTCACGAGCAAAAGCAGTTGCTGCGTATACAGCTAATGGATCCATACCGTCTACTTGAATTCCGTAAATACCTGCTGCTACTGCTTTTTGTGCTACAGTTTTAGCTGCAGATTGCTTTTCTACTGGAGTAGAGATTGCATAACGGTTGTTTTGAACAACGAAGATTGCTGGAGCTTTGAATGCACCTGCAAAGTTCATACCTTCGTAGAAGTCACCTTGTGAAGCACCACCGTCACCAGTGTAAGTAATTGCAACAGATTTTTTACCACGTAGTTTCATACCTAACGCAACACCAGCAGTTTGGATGATTTGCGCACCGATAATAATCTGTGGAGCTAATGCATTTACATTCTCAGGCATTTGGTTACCCATGAAGTGTCCACGAGAGAATAAGAATGCTTGGTATAATGGTAATCCGTGCCATACTAATTGTGGTACATCACGGTATCCTGGTAAGATGAAGTCTTCTGCTTCAAGTGCGAAATGACTTGCTAATTGAGAAGCTTCTTGTCCAGCTGTAGGTGCGTAGAAACCTAAACGTCCTTGACGGTTTAAAGAAATAGAACGTTGATCTAATACGCGAGTATACACCATACGACGCATTAATTCTTTTAATTGATCATCAGATAATTCAGGCATAGCTGCTTCATTCACAACTTCACCGTTTTCATTTAAAATTTGTAATGTTTCAAATTGAGCTGCGATAGCTTTCATTTGCTCATCAACATTAAATAGGGTCTTTTTTGTTTTAGTACCCATTCCGTTCACCTCTTCCTCTCTTGAACCATATTCTGAAACGCTTTCACTGGCTATTTTCCAGTTTAAAAAGCGCAACGATGTAAACCAACATGTTTGTATGTCGGTTGAGAATAATTTTGTGTACCTAACAATCTGTACTAATGTTTTTTCAGAAACATATTAATACAATCTTGATCACGTTTTTTAGTTTACAACTATTCTAATTACGATGTCAATTACTTTGAATACGTTTTTTTATAAATAATATGCAGGTTTCTACTACACAAACGTGTTTTTATTTTTTACATCTGTATTAGTAAGCATTGACCTACTGTTATATTATTCCCTTTTTCACTTATTTTTTCTCTTAGAATAATATGTAAACGATTTAATTCTCTTTAGTTTTTCTCTCTTCGTAACAAAAATATACAAACTACTCTTCCTTTTTTAGGTAAATACCTATACATTTCTACCCTCTCTTCCATACATTATAGTAACCGCAGTATTAGCGGGAAATGATAAAGGAGGTCATCTCATGTACGGATACTCATATTGCTATCCAACTTGTTCATATCCTTCCTACGGTTATGGCGGTTCTTGTGGCGGGTCTGGACGCGGCTTCGCCTTAATCGTTGTGTTGTTTATTCTTTTAATTATCGTTGGTGCTGCTTGCATTCGCTAATGTAAAACGAAACAACTATGGAAAGAAAAAGACGGCTTTGCCGTCTTTTTCTTTTTATCACATACATAACTACTCTATAATAGAACAATTTCCAAAATGCCTTCCCTTTCTTGCCGATGACTTTTTCCATCTCCTTTGGTAGACTAAAGAGGAAAGGAGAGATTACATATGCTTACAATGAAAGATGTTATTCGCGAAGGAGATCCTATTTTGCGCAACGTTGCAGAAGAGGTGTCATTACCGGCAAGCGAAGAAGATACAACTACCTTAAAAGAAATGATTGAATTCGTAATAAATAGCCAAGATCCTGAAATGGCTGAAAAATATAGTTTACGCCCTGGAATCGGATTAGCGGCTCCGCAAATCGGTGTTTCAAAAAAAATGATTGCAGTTCATGTAACCGATGCGGATGGTACATTATATAGCCATGCATTATTCAATCCAAAAATCATTAGCCATTCTGTTGAACGTACATATTTACAGGGTGGTGAAGGCTGTCTGTCTGTAGACCGCGAAGTACCTGGTTATGTTCCTCGTTATACAAGAATTACAGTAAAAGCAACTTCTATTAACGGAGAAGAAGTAAAATTACGTTTAAAAGGTTTACCAGCAATCGTATTCCAACACGAGATTGATCATTTAAATGGCGTTATGTTCTATGACCATATCAATAAAGAAAATCCTTTTGCCGCTCCTAATGATTCCAAACCTCTAGAGCGATAATAATAAAAAGGCGGAAGTTAATCTTCCGCCTTTTTATTATGAAATGGGTTCCATATTCACTTATAGCAATCCAGCCCACTTTAGTCCATGATATATACCGTCTTCATTAACATCCTTTGTCACATGATTTGCAAGTTTTTTCAAGTCTTCATGGCCATTTCCCATCACAATACCTGTGCCAACGGCTTCGATCATTTCTAAATCATTTAAGCCATCTCCAAATGCATACACTTGATCACGATTAAAACCTAACTTTTCAATGTATTTCTCAATTCCTTTTGCCTTAGAACCACCATTCGGAATGATATCCATTGAATATGCATGCCAACGAATAAAATGAAAATCTGGATAATGATTAATAAACTTTTCCTCTTCATTTACTTCACAAAAAAGTAGTGTTTGATAAATATTACGTTCCTCATAAAAATTAGGCTCATATGCTGGATGCTCAAAGTTTAAGCTTCCAAAGCCTTCTTTCACATAATCATGATATTCCACTGATGCTCTCATATCTTGATGGTCAAGATATACAAGTGGATATCCTTCTTGTTTTGCAAACTGAGTAAACCTATGTAAAGCATCTGGATGTAACGGATTATTAAATATTACCTCATCTTCAAAGACAACATATTGTCCATTAAAACTAACATAATTATGTATATTAAGTTCCCTGCGAATATCTTCGAACATAAATGGCGCGCGCCCTGTCGCAATTGCTACATGTACACCTTTTTCTTGTAACTGTTTTACTGCATCTCGTGTAGATTGCGGAATTTTTTTATCATGATCTAATAATGTTCCATCAATATCAAAAAAGACAATTTTATCATTCATTTGTCAAAATCCTTTCTGGGACTCTATATTCCTATTTTGAATATCACTTTTCAAATTCTAAAAAAAAGTATAACATATTAAACATCTGTGAAGAAAGCGTTCCCTTTCTGACCTTATTTGTAAACTTTGCATATATATATTAGTAAAACATGTAGATACTTGTTCGGATGAATTTTCTTTTCCATTCTTCCTCATACTATACCTATAACTAACGGCTACTGATCGTTACTATAGAATAACTTTCACTGTATGGGAAAGGACAAGATTCACCATTCACTTTTGTCCTATCTCTTATATCAGAGATAGAGTTTTCACTAGTAATAGGCATGTTTAAAATAAGGAAAGGAAGGAGTAATCATGCTGAAGAAGCTGAAGAAAAAGCTCAAGCGTTATTTAAACGGTCTAGTCCGTAAAAAGACAATCGCTTAAATTGTGCCCATTTCGGGCTTTTTCTTCATTCTCATTCGAAAAAACATGAAAATCGTGACTGTTTGCTTTATAATAAGTAACAGATAATGCAAAACATAGACAAGGAGAGGTTTTCCAAATGATTTTTAAAGTATTTTATCAAGAAAAATTAACTGAGGTTCCAGTACGTGAAAATACAAAAGTTTTATATTTAGAGGCTACGTCTGAAAAGGATGTTCGTACAAAGTTAAATAAGTTCGCATATAATATCGAGTTTGTTCAGTCTGTTACTGGCGCTCATCTTGAATATGAAAAAGAAAACGCTGATTTAACATTAGCGGAAATCGTATAGCGATATGAAATTTCTAAAAAACGACCAAGTTGCTGTATTTGCTCTCGGTGGGCTTGGTGAAATCGGTAAAAATACATACGCTGTTCAATTTCAAGATGAAATTATTATAATTGATGCTGGAATTAAATTTCCAGAGGACGAACTTCTCGGGATCGATTATGTAATACCAGACTACACTTATTTTGTGCGAAACGAAGATAAAATTAAAGGGTTATTCATTACACATGGTCACGAAGATCATATCGGCGGAATCCCTTACCTATTACGTCAAGTGAACATTCCGATTTACGGCGGAAAATTAGCAATTGCACTCATCAAAAACAAATTAGAAGAACACGGCTTACTTCGTAAAGCAAAACTTTACGAGATTCAAGAAGATGACGTTATTAAATTCAAAAAAACGTCTGTATCCTTCTTCCGTACAACTCACAGTATTCCAGATTCGTACGGCGTTGTTGTGAAAACACCTCAAGGTCAAGTTGTTCATACAGGTGACTTCAAATTTGACTTCACACCAGTTGGTGAACCAGCTGATTTAACAAAAATGGCTGAAATCGGTAAAGATGGCGTACTATGTCTATTATCTGATAGTACGAACAGTGAAGTTCCAAACTTTACTATGTCTGAGCGTCGCGTTGGTGATAGCATTCAAGACATTTTCCGTAAAGTAGAAGGACGGATTATATTCGCAACCTTTGCATCAAATATCCACCGCTTACAACAAGTTGTTGAAGCTGCTGTTGAAAACAACCGTAAAGTAGCTGTGTTTGGTCGAAGTATGGAAGCAGCGATTGAAATTGGACAAAACCTTGGTTATATTCGTTGCCCGAAAGATACATTCATAGATGCATCTCAACTAAACCGCTTACCAGCTAATAAAGTTGTTATTTTATGTACAGGTAGTCAAGGTGAACCGATGGCAGCACTTTCACGTATTGCAAATGGTACACACCGCCAAATTCAAATTATTCCTGGAGATACAGTTGTTTTCTCTTCTTCACCAATTCCAGGAAATACAATTAGCGTAAGTCGTACAATTAACATGTTGTACCGCGCTGGCGCTGATGTAATTCACGGGAAACTTTCAAATATCCATACAAGTGGACACGGTGGACAAGAAGAACAAAAGTTAATGTTACGTCTAATTAAACCGAAGTACTTCATGCCAATTCATGGTGAATATCGTATGCAGCGTATGCACATGAACATAGCAAATGATTGTGGCATCCCTGAAGAAAATTGCTTCATTATGGATAATGGCGATGTTCTTGCTTTACGTTCGGATGAAGCTAGCGTAGCTGGAAAAATCCCATCTGGTTCGGTCTACATTGATGGAAACGGTATTGGAGATATTGGCAATATCGTATTACGCGATCGTCGTATCCTTTCTGAAGAAGGACTTGTAATTGTAGTTGTAAGCATTGATATGAAAGAATTTAAAGTTGCAGCAGGACCTGATATCATCTCACGCGGTTTCGTTTACATGCGTGAAAGCAGCGATTTAATCAATGATGCACAAACATTAATTACAACTCATTTAGAAAAAGTAATGGAGCGTAAAACAACACAATGGTCTGAAATTAAAAATGAAATTACAGACACATTAGCCCCATTCCTATATGAGAAAACGAAACGTCGTCCAATGATTTTACCAATCATTATGGAAATATAAGAAAAAGGACAATGCCATGAAGGCATTGTCCTTTTCTTTTCTCTTATCTTAAAAAGTGTTTAAATCGATCCACTTCATCGTCATGACCAATGACAATTAATATATCTCCTGCTTGAATATTCTCCGTAGCTCGAGGGGATACGATAACTTCTTTGCCTCGTTTAATTGCTACAATATTCAATCCAAACTTCGCACGAATATCTAATTCAATTAAAGAGTGCCCATCAATTTTTTTATTCGCAATAATCTCTACAATACTATGCTCATCTGAAAGCTCAAGGTAGTCTAGCACATTGCTTGATGCAATATTATTAGCAATCCTTTTTCCCATATCACGTTCTGGATGCACAATATGATCTGCACCTATTTTACTTAACACTTTTTCATGATAATCATTTTGAGCTTTTACAGTAATATTTTTTACACCCAACTCTTTCAAAATCAAAGTCGTTAAAATACTTGAATTTAAATTATCTCCAATAGCAACGACTACGTGATCAAAATTTCGAATACCAAGGCTTTTTAATACCATCTCATCTGTTGAATCTGCAATTACAGCATGCGAAGCTATATTTGCAAATTCATTAATTTTATCCTCATCTGAATCGATTGCCATTACTTCCATACCTAATTGAGCTAGTTCTCGACAAATACTTCCACCAAAGCGACCAAGTCCAATGACAGCAAATTCTTTTTCTTTCTCACCCACAAGAATTCCTCCAATAACTTCAAGTACTATTTATTTTCAGTGTAACACACTTTATATGCGTCACAAAAACTATGATTAGCTCTTATTTTTGTTTTTGTATATAAAAATATTGTTGCAAGTAAAAAGCGATACCAACAAGTAGCATAGCAAATACAAATATATTTCCAAAAGAACTAAATGTTTCAAAAACGAATAATAATGTTTCTTGACCAAAAAAGGCAAATAGAAGCTGTGTGAATGCAAATAACAACGCCCATATGTAATGATGTTGATGGAATAAATAATGCGTTGCACCTAAAAAAGCAATAAACGAAAAGATAAAGATCCACCAATTTTCTAAAAATAGTTGCCAATTAGAAAATTGATATCCATTTACTAATATCGCAATAAGCGCGATAACTGCCATCGTCGGCACACTCCAAAATAATGCCCGTCCTCTAAAGAAACGAGTGCCTTTAACATCTCCTTTTTCATGTGCAATATATGTTAGTACTACTGTGCTTATATACAAAACAGAAAGAATTGTTAAAACGATAATAAGCCAAAAATGTAATTGATAATATTCATGCTCTATATTTGTCACGATTGCAGCTAACATGCACGGAATTAACATTCCCGTCCAACCATCTACTTTTCTTTCATTCCAAAAGACCGTATTACCAATCCTTATTCCTAACAACATAAAAATAATGATACCCAATACAAATAACGTAGTTTTATTCCCTACTAAACTCGTTGAGAAAGCAATTAATCCAATAAATAAAAAGAGCACAAACCCATTCATAATTTCTAGTACAGGTGATAAATATCTCTTCACCCATTTGTATGTTTCGTCATATTCATTATTATCTACTAGACGATAGGCATAAAAACTTATCCCAAAATAAACCGCCGCAATAATAACATACGCATATAAGACGAAACATAAAATCGCACTGCTAATTTGCACGTAATTCCCCACCCTTTTTTCTATGTTTCACATTGATTTTACACACTTTTCATACTAAAAGTAAACATATATAAGTTAGTCAAATAATTAATAATGAGCAGTGGCTAAACCCCCTGCTCATTATTAAAACAGTACAATTAACTTTAATTCTTCCATTTGTATGTAAATGTCTAAAATCAATCTATACGAGCGTTACTTACACCTCAGAACAAAAAGTTATTTGGAACCTTCAAGAGAGCGGAAGTTTTATTTTCTATTCCCTTTCCACTTTACATATTGGCTTAAAAATGTGATTGCCTTTTCAATCACTTCTTCGTCTGGTTTTAATTTTGCATGATGTAAACCATATTCTGAATTTACTCCAAGCCAAAACATAAATCCAGGGATTTCTCGAAGCATATAACCAAAATCTTCACCCGTCATTGCCTCAGTACATGTAATAACATTCATATCAGTTTGTTTATGTACAAATTCCATAAACTCTCTCGTTAACTCTTCATGGTTATATACTTGATGATACATTGCTCCGTAATCTATAATCGCCTCACACTGGAAAGAAGCTTCGATACCTGCAACAATTGACTCAATTCTGCTTTTCACACGCTTCATTGATTCCACTGATAATGTTCGAATCGTTCCTTCTAAACGAGATTTTTCTGCAATAATATTTTGAACCGTACCACCTGTAATTTTCCCGATTGTAATTACTGCACTATCAAGAGGATTTACATTGCGACTAATAACGGATTGAAGCTGTGTAACAAGGTGACTCGCTGCAACAATCATGTCATTTGCAGTATGCGGATAGGCAGCATGGCCACCTTTCCCTTTTAAATCAATATATAATTCTGAAGTATTGGCAAATAACAGTCCTTCTTTCGTTGCAATTGTCCCCACAGCGTATTCTGGTGCAATATGAAGACCAAGAATTATATTTGGTTTCCATTCTTTTAACTCTTCACTTTCTAACATAGGAAGAGCACCGCCTGGTCCTTCTTCTGCTGGCTGGAATAGAAATACAAGGTCATCATCTATTCTTTCGCTCACAGCTTTCGTTAGAAGGCCTAAACCGATTGTTGTATGTACATCATGGCCACATGCATGCATCATTCCTTCATGAATAGAAGCAAACTCGTATCCAGTTTCCTCTGTAATTGGTAAACCGTCTATATCTGCACGATAACCTATTATTTTTTCGGGATTTTTTCCATTTACTTTAACGATTACACCCGTTTTCCATGTCTTCACTTCCATAAATTCATGAGAAAGTGTTCCTATATAATCTAAAATATACTGTTGTGTTTTCCATTCCTTAAATCCGATTTCTGGAATTCTATGTAAATCTCTACGAATTTGGATAAATTTGCTTACTGTCATTTTTGCACCTCTATCTATAAAAAGCGCAAGAGCCCATTTACGCTCTTACGCTTTTTTTACTTTTTATTTCTCTGGGTTTAATTGACGAAGCTCTTGTTTAATTTCTGTTTTTGCTTTTGTCTTCTCATCAATTTCTTTAATTACACGTGCTGGAGTACCTGCAACAACTGTGTATGGAGGCACATCTTCTGTTACAACAGCTCCTGCTGCTACGACTGCACCTTTCCCTACTGTAACACCCTCTAAAACAACCACGTTTGCACCGATTACTACATCATCTTCAACGATAACTGGTTTTGCAGAAGGTGGCTCAATAACACCTGCAAGTACAGCACCTGCACCTACGTGACAGTTTTTACCGACTGTTGCACGTCCACCAAGTACTGCGTTCATGTCGATCATAGAACCTTCACCAATTACAGCACCAATGTTAATTGTTGCATTCATCATAATTACAGCGTTGTCACCAATTTCAACATGGTCACGAATAATAGCACCTGGCTCGATGCGAGCTTTAATACCTTTTAAATCAAGCATCGGGATTGCAGAATTACGACGATCGTTTTCTACAACGTAGTCAACGATGTGCTTATTATTCTCATCAAGAATTGTCTTAATTTCAGACCATTCTCCGAATAATACACCTGACTTTTTATTCACAAATGCTTGTACTGTTTCAGGGAATGTTACTTCTTTTAAATCCCCTTTTATGTATACCTTTACAGGAGTTTTCTTTTCACTTTTTTGAATAAACGAAATAATTTCGTTAGCGTCCATCATTTTCATTCTTGTTGCCTCCTAAATCCATTTATAATGTTACTCTACCAAACGAAAGAGCGAGTAGCAAGATAATAATCTTATTTTTCCCTTTGAATTTCTTCTATAATTTCTAAAAATGCTTGTACTTGCTTCAACTGCCTTGCCGAGTCACTTGTTAACAACCATGTTTCTCTCGTCAGTTGAACAGGTGTTTTATACATATTTTCCTGTACTTCCTTTAAAACAGTAGAAGGTAAAAGGGCATAACCTATACCATTTAAAACAAGTTGTTTACATGTTTCAATTTGGTCAACTACAATCGTTCGCTTAGGCGGATTAGAAAATAAACCATACCACCAATTTTGTATTTGTCCATAATAAGTCGAATCACTTTTAAATTGAATGAACGGCCTATTTGTTTCTTTTAACATCGAAATATCTTTTATTTCTTTATCAACTAAATACAGTTCATCTTCAAATAATTGTTGCTTCTGACCTTTATATTCTTGTGTTCCCCTCAGTATAGCAACATGAACGTCTCCTTCATAAAACTGCTTTTGCACTTCACTACTCCATCCAGTAAACAGCGATATCTTGACAGAAGGATATTTATGCACAAACTTTTTCAAAACAGGAGGGAGCCAATATTGACCAATAACTGATGCAACAGCTATTTTTAACGTTCCATGAGTTTCCGTTCTGAAAACAGCTAGCTCACTTTTTATATCTTCTTCCCTTTGCAACATTTCTTTAGCATAATTTGCAACTTTTTCCCCTTCAGGTGTAATTGTCAATCCTTTTTGTGAGCGAATAAAAAACTTCATTCCCCATTGTTTCTCCATAGATTGTAATCGTTGACTCAGCGCAGGTTGGGAAACAAATAAACGTTCCGCCGCTTTTCTCATATTTGATTCCTGAGCTAACACAACCATCATTTGAAAATCATCAATTTGCAACTTTCTCCCTCTTTCCTTAGCTTCCATACACCTTATTTCAATAAGCTTTTCATCCTTAATTTACCCGAATGCTTTCATTCAGAAAATACAATTGTCCAGCGCAAACTTTCCTTATGTTTTATGTCTTTTTAAATATAATACATACACAAGTGATATGCACGAAAAAAAAGTGACTTCTTCGTTTCTATGAAGTCACTTTTCTTACGTTATCGATTATGTTGCCTTACTTTCTTATTCAACAATTTTAAAATAGCCCGACGTGTTAAAATCCCCTCAAAATAGCCTTCTTCATTAACAGCGCAAATAAAAGGATGATCAATTGTCATTTCTAAAGCTTTTGCAAATGAATCGTCTAATTTAAGAACAGGTATATCTTCTTTCATCACCTGCTCTACTTTCATATCATCGAGTCTTTCAAACTCAATACGTTCTAATCCTAACATACCATCTAATATCATGGCAGTACTAATCAAACCATGTAGTTTATACATTGGATCTAAGACAGGTATCGCCGAATATCCAGATTTCACAAGAACGAGTAAAGCATGTTCTAAACTATTTCCAATTTGGACATGAGCTACTTTTTCCGATGAAATCATTAAATCCTTCACAAGAATTTGTTGAAATTCGTCTTTCGGAATACTAATCATATTACATCCCCCATTTTCCCTTTTTCCTGCTTATGTTCACAACTCTATTCACATTTTATGACAGCGTTTTCATATTATTATTTTGTCCTAAATTTATTTCAATAAAAATACAATCACACAGCTATTTTAGCATACAGCACAAAAAAAAGACTACCATTCCGGTAGCGCTTAATACCCTTTATTTTTTAATCTGTAAAATAACCTTGTGATTTTTTTATATTGCATCACATCTGTCTGTTTCAAACCATTCTCAATATCTGTAAGTTCCACAGCTAAAATTTCACTTGCGTAATTTTGCTGAAATAAAATATCTAGTAGTAAACTTTCTTCTTCCTTCGTTAAAACAACTTCCCTTTGCATATACCCCTCTCCTTACACTCGCATCGTTACTCTTATTATATAGAAAATTCAACCTATTTAATAGATGTAATATTCAGTTTTTATTAAAAGATATATAGCAATCGTATACATACAAAAAAATCATTTCGTATATCGATTTGCATAGCTAAACGCCGCATAAGCATCTGGCTTAATTTTTGCAGTTAATCCCATCGCTCGAATTTTTTCTGTCATATCTAAAATAAATTCTTTTGTTAAACCATCATTCCCAATGTCTAAATGAATTTCCATTATGAATCCAGCCCCATCTTGAGCATAAGGATGCAATAACTCCCATATTGTTTGTATATGAGTAGGCGTAAATAGACATGCGATTTCTTGACTAAACTGCGTTTCTAAATATATTTTCTCACGTAAGGTTGCCGGCTTATCTTTTACTGATCTATGGTGTAAACAGCCCCAGGCACCTTTTCCAACACGATGAATATGGATTGCTGTAATAAACCTCGTATCCTTTTGATGCGCTTGTGAGTCTGTCCCAATGGATAATCGATATAAATTTCGCGGATCCTTTTCAATGAAACTACAAATACGGTTAAAGACCATATCAAAATTTAAATGTCTCTCTGAAACATTGTAAAATTTATGTGCACCGTCCACAGAGTCACGTCCTTTCAATTAGACAGACTTTTCGTATTCTCATTGTATGGGACAAAAACTAAAATTATAACTTCCTATCCTTTATTCGTTTCAATATTTCGAATTACAAAGTGACAAACTTGGCACGTATAAATTACATTTTGATTAGATTGAGCCGTTAATACATGAATAATCTCAGCAGAACTTTGACAATTAGGACAAATCACAACTGGTAAACGTTCCATACGATAACCTCCTAGTTATATTTCTCCCGCTATTTGCAGAACCCAGCGATTGTGAGAAGTTTAGCTTCACATATTCACCCGGTTGACGGGACTCATTTTCCACATGGATAAGCAAACTTGCACGGATTAAAATTTCATTTTAATACCATTGTAGGAAAAATAAAAAACTTCTATACATTCCACTAGAAAGTAATAGAACTAAAAAAGGTACTGCCACATGGCAGTACCTTTTTTATATGTATCAAGAAATGATATCGTAAATCTCAATTGCAACCATGTCGATATTATCGAATTGATACACTTGAGGTTTTTCACCTTGTTGATACACTTCTAACTCATACATTTCACTTTTATCGAAAAATTTCACGCTACATTTGCGCTCACCGTTCACTTCAAAATAGCGTTGTGCTACTTCACCGCTTTCAGCTTGTTCTTGTAGACTAACAAGTCGAGTTAAAATTCCTTGGAGTAGAGACATGAAATCTCTCCTTTCTCTGATCTTCCTACCAATAGGTTTTACAGCTATACTCATTCTATCCGTCATAACAGAAAAAATGTTCCACACTCTAGGATAAAGGTTATTGGCCAGAAACTCAACTAAAAATTTGTCGAAATGCGAAGGAAAAAACAGAAAGAACATATTTCCCCTTCTTTATTGCGGTTTTTATACTGGAAGAATATAATAAAAAACAGAAAAAAGGAGGAATAACAATGAAAAAAATTGAGGTTTATACACAACCCGATTGTCCGCCCTGTGTTATTGTGAAAGAATTTTTGAAGCATAATAACGTTGCATATGAAGAATTTGACGTAAAAAAAGACGCTGCTGCTCGCAATCGTCTTTTATACGACTATGATTCTTATTCAACTCCAACAGTCGTAATTGATGGCGAAGTAGTTGCAGGGTTTCAAATTGAAAAGTTACAACAACTACTCAATATAGAATAGGAATAGGTAAATACCTATTCCTATTCTTATCCCGCTATTTGTGGGTAGTAAAACTCCTACCCCAAATTTAGCTACAGCAAAGAAGTTAGATGGAAGAGTAATCCCTCCCACTGATTAAAAGTTTCACTTTATAATTGTTGCAACCTTTTTATTTCAGTTAAAAGTTCCTGACTTTCATGATATCCTGCTAGCTTCCATTTATCTTGATCCCTTTTCAATGTTACAATTTGATACTGTCCACTTTTTGTCCGCTCATATACATATAAATTTTTATGTTCTTCATCATACGACATTTTCGTTTCTGAATTAAAAGAAAACGGTGCTTCTTTTGCCGGAAGTAAATATTCACCACTTTGTTTATCACTTCTGCTATTTTCATCTGTAAATACTTGAAGGAAATTATCTGTAAAATACGGTGATAACGTCTCTATCATCTTATTCATCGGCAAATGCTTCCCACGAATTGAAAACTGGGTTTCATAGCCTTTTTGTATCGTTGTAAATACTTCTTTCCGATCGACTTCCACTTCCTCTTTTCCTAAAACAGTCGTAACACTATAACCAACTAGAAAGGCAACACATACAAATAGAACAAGCCATATTCCATATTTCCTCATTTTTTCACCTTCCTTTTAAAAGAACTTGTCTTTGTAGTATTCATTGTAACAATGATTATGCAAAGACAGGACAGATTTCGTTCGTAAAATCTTTACAACGATAGACAGCATTTTCATCACCATTTTCACTATTACCAATTTATGATAAAAACAAACAAAAAATGCACGAATCTCTTCGTGCATTAAAATAAAACATCTTCTTCATATAAATATTCATAAGATAAATCTATAAATAAAAAGTTGTCATCATCAATCGGGAAAGAAAATGTTCGTACCATTTCTCCCGTTTCAATATCTGCATATAAATCTGAAAGCCTCGCCTTATTCTCAAAACGCATTTTCATGATATTCTCGAGAAAATACGGGCGCCAACTCCAGTTCTTCATATAATAATCCGGCATCACAATCCATTCTCCATCTTTTTTCATAACATTTCCTGATTGTTGGAAACCATCTTCATTACAAATAAATATACGAAAACTACACTGTGATACACTTTGACTAAATTGTAATAACCAATCATTTATATCTTCATTCTTTTTTTGTTTTGATAAAACATCGCCAATGCGATCGCGTAACATCTCTGTTAAATTATAAATTTTTTGTAACTTCTTCTTTTCATGCTGAATAAACTGATGACATTCATTACCTAGTCGCTCTTTCAAAACATTCGTTTCAATAAAATCAGGTAAACATTCTTTCAAATAATTACCTTGATAATATCTTCCGCCGTTCTTCCAAGCATATTGCAGTTGATAAAAAGCATCTATTTCTTCATATAACAAAGTTGCACCAATTCTTCTAGCAAGTAATGATAAAGAATATAAAATATCTTGATAAGATTGTAAAAGTGCTGTTTGCCTTAAGTTCGTTAAATCTACTTTTAAAATATCAGGTGCTAACACGCTAATACGCTCTAAATTACTTGTGCCCGTTCCGACTTTATTAATCGAAATTTGAATACCATATGTACGATAATACATAAGCAAATGATTAAATTGCTCTATATCTTCTTTACATTCATGTTCTGTAATCTCTAAAACA
The DNA here is from genome assembly GCF_030164735.1 of Bacillus sp. RB3. NCBI lineage: Bacteria > Bacillati > Bacillota > Bacilli > Caryophanales > Bacillaceae > Bacillus > Bacillus sp. RB3. The sequence goes on along the minus strand of NZ_JASNGE010000005.1, from coordinate 203,562 downwards.
ATTTGTTTTAAATTTAAACCTTGTTCTTCATACCTCAATAAAAGTTGAAGCAAGCTTTCATCATCATCATTCATTAATACATTAGCATTCCGATGTATAAATAATAATAATTTTTGATCGCTTTCTAAATAACGATTTAAAGCTTTTTCTACTATAATATTATCCGCTTCCAGTTGAAATTCACTTGGAATCGAATCATCGTGAAAGAAAGAAGCTAAACTTTGTATGCCCTCTTCTGTTTGAATACGTCCTACTACTTCGTATCCAATTACAGTATGCTCATCAGCACTAAAAATAGCTTGATAATAAGGAAGGACTTTATCCAAGTTACTCATTACATCTAATGCATCTATCAACGTGCTTCCCTCCCTTTACTTTTCAAAAATTATAACATGATATTTACGGAAAAATAATAAAAAATCCCTTCAGTTTTCCTGAAGGGATTAGAGGGGTAAAATGCTAAGGGGAATTAGCAATTCTACTATGAAGAAAAAAGAGGTCTTAAATATAACGTATATATGACCTCTTGTAAACACTTTTCTTTCATATGTCACAATTCCGTCACATTTAGCCATAAAAAAATGAATCAAATATTCATTTTTTTATCCCTTTTAAAATGGATATTGATGTAAATGTTGTCCTCCATCCATTGTCATGCAAGTTCCATTTATGTACGCAGCTTCATCTGAACATAAATAATAAGCTAGACCAGCGATTTCTTCTGGCGTACCCAGCCTTCCAAGCGGAACACTTTGTATCGTACGTTTAGCCATTTCTTCTGAAATCCATAATTTATCAGCACCGCCCGTACGTTCAATTGGTCCTGGCGCGATAGCGTTAACTCGTATTCCATATTTACGTCCCCACTCAACAGCGAGCGTCTTCGTCATCGCTAATACTCCTGCCTTCGCTGCAGCCGAATGAATAACTCCTGGACCAGCATCCCATGCATATGTTGCTACCATGTTAATGATATTCCCTTTTATACCTTTTTCAATCCAATATTTTCCGACAGCATGACTACAGTAAAACGTACCGTTTAATACAATATTAATGACTGAATTCCAGCCATTCACAGATAAATCTTCTGCTGGACAAATAAAGTTTCCAGCTGCATTATTTATTAAAACATCAATTCTACCAAACTTCTCATCAATCTGTTCAATCATTTTCTGAATGTCATCCGTATTTCTTACATCCATTTGTACAGGTAATACTTGCCCTGGAAATTGTTCAATTTCCAACTTTGTTTCCTCTAGTTTTTCCTTTGTACGTCCTGTAATAACAACTCGTGCCCCTTCTTTTGCAAAACGAGTCGCCATTCCTTTTCCCATTCCACTCGATCCACCTGTTATAATAACTACCTTTTCTTTCACATACATCCCCTCCAAAAAATGAATACACATTCATTTTATCACTTTATTTAATAGAAATCTTTATATTTTTAAACTTTTCTGATATTTTAGCGTAAAGAACTTTCTTTTTATTCATTTTTTTTCGTAATCTATACTACTTTTTATTATGTAAAGTATATTTTAAATAAACTGAAAGGAGATTTGAGTAGCCTATAAATGGAATGAAAACATTGAGGTATACTCATATTTTTATGAAGCACATTACAAGAAGAAATTTTTTAAAAATTGGTATGCGTACTTGTCTCTATTCATTTATAACCAGTAGCATCGGATACTACTATGCTAAATATATAGAGCCCCATTTCATTTCTTTTACACAGCACACATTAAAATCACAACTCATCCCAAAAAGTTTTCATGGTATGAAAATTCTTCAATTCAGCGATTTACATCTCGGATACTATTTCTCGCTTCAACATTTATCTAAAGTTGTTTCTAAAATTAATGCTGTAAATCCAGATATTGTCCTTTTTACCGGAGATCTCATTGATAATTATCAAACGTATACTGACACTCCTTTCGTTGCATCCATTTTAAAAAATATACAAGCCCCCTTTGGTAAATTCGCTATTTATGGTAACCATGATCACGGTGGATATGGAACTGAATACTATGAGCACATCATGCGTGAATCAGGATTTGAGCTATTGCTCAATAGTGAAAAAAGAATTCATCTAATGGATAATAGTGAAATTTCTATTTTCGGTCTCGATGATATACTATTAGGCAAACCAAAAATAGAGAAAACATTAGAGCATGCACGGCAAAGTACTTATAACATTGTTCTTGTTCACGAACCAGATATCGCGCCCAAAGTTTCTAAATATCCAATCAACTTGCAACTTTCTGGTCATAGTCACGGCGGACAAGTACAAATTCCTTTTTTAGGAGCTATTATTACACCTTCACTCGCCAAAGACTATATTGAAGGCTTCTATACAATTCAGGATTTAACTCTCTATGTCAATCGAGGCCTGGGAAGAACACGTGTCCCATTTCGCTTTATGTCAAAACCTGAAATCACAATTTTCACACTCCAACATTCGTAATAATTCGCCTATTTTCTTACATATCCTTTCTTGTACGCGCTCATCCACGTTTTGTTTACCATATGATAAAAGTGAGTCCAATAAAGGAGGTATGTTCATGTATCCATATTATCAACCAATTCCAGTCCGTTCAGCACCTATTGGTCCAGTAGGCGACTCACGCTTCTTCCCGTTTTTTGGCGTTCCCTTTCTAGCTGGAATTGCTGGTGGATTGCTCGGCGGAGCATTAGCTTTCGGCCCTCGACCATTTTATCCACCTTATCCACCACCTTTCCCGCCGCCAGCACCTTATCCTTGTTACGGTGGACCATGTCAGCAACCATACTATTACTAAGTTAAAATAACGATTCTTTCAAATATTATTCTCTCAACGAGCCATCTCATTACACGCTTATAATAAAACTATTGTTTCTACTCATCCTTCCATTTTTGGAGCATATGAGTAGAAAAAAGTAAAAACCTCTTATTGACATAAGAGGTTTTTACTTTTTTCATTATTCAGCGTCTGTATTTTGATATGCCATCTTAAACAACTTCACTTGGCTATCAATTTCTTCTGTACTACTATTAATAACATAATAGTAATCACCATCTTTATTTTGTTCACGTGTTTTCACATTATCAGCTAATGTAAGCTGTAAAATCGCCTTAATTCGTGCCTTCATTTCAATATCTAATATCGGGAAAGATATTTCCACTCGCTTCTCCATATTTCGCGTCATCAAATCAGCTGAAGATAAATATATTTTCTCCTCCCCATTATGATGGAAATAATAAATACGGCTATGCTCTAAGTATCTTCCAACAACACTAACTACACGAATATTTTCACTTACATTTGGAATGCCAGGTCTTAAACAACATGTCCCTCGAACAATGAGCTCTACCTTTACTCCAGCTTGTGATGCTTCGTACATTTTTTTAATTAATGGTTTATCTGTTAATGAATTCATCTTAGCGATAATATATCCATTTCCATATTGCCTATGATAACGGATTTCTTCATCTATTAAATCTATAAATTGCTCTCTTATATCAAATGGAGCAACCGATAAATGATGAAAATGTGGCTTTGTTGTATAACCACTTAAATAATTAAAGAAATTGGTTGCATCAACCCCAAAGTCTTTTCTTGATGTAATATATCCAAAATCAGTATATAACTTCGCTGTTGCATCATTATAGTTTCCAGTTCCGAGATGTACGAACCTTTCGATTTTTCCGTTTTTTCTTCTTACAACTAATGTAATTTTACTATGTGTTTTCAAGTGACTTACACCGTAAATAACATGACAGCCTGCCTGTTCCAATTCTTTAGCCCAATGAACATTGTTTTCTTCATCAAATCTTGCCTTTAATTCAACTAATACTGTTACTTGTTTTCCCTTTTCAGCCGCTATCTTTAACGCCTGAATAATCGGTGAATCACCACTTACACGATATAACGTTTGTTTAATCGCAAGTACATTCGGATCGTCCGCCGCATCACGGACAAAATCAACTACCGGCTGAAATGATTCAAAAGGATGATGTAATAAAATATCATGCTCAATTGCTTTTTCAAATACATCTTCTTCATCACCTAAATCTTGAGGTGGTTGCGGAATAAGAGCCGGATATACAAGATGTTCATATAAAGGAGCTAGTTTTTTATATAAAGAAAACAAACATGTTAAATCTAATGGACCATCCATTATATATACATCTTCATCTTTTACTTCCAGAACCTCATATAATAACGCTAGTACTCTTTCATCAATGTGTTCTTTCCCAACTTCTAAACGAACAGCAGCCCCCCACTTACGCTTTTTTAATTCTTTTTCAATTACCTTTAATAAATCTCTCGCACCTTCTTCATGAATCGTTAAATCTGCATTGCGTGTAATACGGAAACGAGTAACAGATGATACTGTATATCCCGTAAATAATTTATGAGTAAAGCTACTAATTACGTCTTCTAATAAAATAAATTTATGCTTTTGCCCTTCGCTCGGTAAAATTATGAAGCGCTCAAGTAATGAAGGAACTTGCACAATTCCTAACTTCGTCCTGTTTTCCTCTTCCGCTTGCTTCTCATCATATAAAAGAGTAGCCAAATTCAAACTTTTGTTTAATAACATTGGAAATGGGCGATATGCATCAATAGCTACAGGAGTTAACACCGGAAAAATTTGCTCATCAAAATACTCTTCTATAAATTCTCGCTGCTCTTTCGTCAAATCATTGAATGTTAAACGTTCAATTCCCTCTAACTCAAGCGCTGGTAATACATAATTTTTAAATGTATCATATTGTACTGTCATTAGTGCATGGGCTTTTATCGCAATTTTATTTAATTGCTTTTTTGGTGTTAAGCCAGCTTTATTTTCTGGCTGATTAAATCCAGCACTCACTTGATCCTTTAATCCCGCTACACGTACCATAAAAAATTCATCTAAATTCGAACTAAAAATACTAATAAATTTCAATCTTTCCAAAAGTGGATTATTTGCATCTTGCGCTTCTTGTAAGACACGTTCATTAAATGCTAACCAACTTAACTCTCGATTATTGTAATAAGCTGTATCATTTAAATTTACTGCATTCCCCTTCAATAATTCCATTCTCTTCACACTTCCCCTTGAAACTTTTTCACTATAATTTAGTTACTTTTATTTTAGCAAATTACAATATTATAAAGTGTAATTTTTTTGTAAAGACATCCGTACAACCTAATGTTTTAGTTCGAATAACAAGTTAATATTCGTTTTTAACACTCTTTCTAACTGTTTTTTTTGTTTTTCAGCCTGCACTTTTTCCGCTAATGCCGATTGTTCACATAAAGCTTTAAATGTTAATCCTTCTTCGTTTTCTGTTATAGATATGGTATCAATAAGCGATCGTTGCCTTACATTTAAAGTAGCTGAAAATTGTAAAACAGCTCCTAACAGGCGGATTTTTTTTTGTTCGCTTTTATCAAACCAACCTTCAAATGGAGATAAATGTTGTTTAAATAACATTTTTGATTTATACGATGCAATAAGCGCTAGCCTTACTCGATCTTTATGCATCATGCCATCAATTGTCTTATTCGCTAATAAATAAAACGTATGTAAACGACTTGCTTCTTCGTCTATATATTTGCCTATATTAAATACTTTCGCTGCTTGATGGAACACTTCCCAGTCTTTTACTGACATAGAAATAAGCCCTATTTCCTCAAGTTGTTTGCAAATTAGTCTTCCATGTTTAATAAGCTGAATAACAAATTCCATGTCCATTTCGTATTCATGTGATAGTAAATGCAGACTTTCTTCAACTACGTTCGGATAATATGAAATCCCCAAATCTTTTGTCAACTCTTCATAGAAAACACCTTCTCTTAACCCTTTTCTACTTAATACAAATGCCGGTGCCTCTATAACATTAACAAGTGTATGAAATACTTCAACCGCTGGAATAATCGTATCTGCTCGATCTTTTGCCAATCCTTCCAATTTCTGAAGTTCTATGTACGACAATTTTTCCAATTCATCTTTTACACTTTCAATATCTTCTTCTTTCATCTTGTATAAATGTAATCCTGCTATAGGATAGCATATTAAATTTTGATGGATTTTCACTAAGTTCCTAGCACTACCACCAATTGCAATAAGAGGCAATTTCTTATTGATTAACCATGGTAACGTTCGAAATTGAAACTCTAAATACTGTTGCATTCCCTCTAACTCATCTTTAGTAGGAATATCCCCTTTAATAAATTGTTGCTTTAAAGAAAGTGCCCCAAATGGAAAACTATGGTACTCTAAAATCTCTCTATTTCTAAAGTATGTAACTTCTGTACTTCCCCCGCCGATATCTACCGTTATTCCTTCTGAAAACGATGTAGAATTCATAACCGCCAAGTATCCGTAACGCGCTTCCTCATACTCTGATAATACTCTAAGAGTAAAGTCCGTTTGTCCTTCAACAAGCTTTTTAATTTCCTCTTGATTCTCCGACTGTCTAATTGTTGCTGTTGCAACACAAAGTACATGATGCAACTGATGGAATCTTGTACTTTCTTGAAATTGAAATAATGTCTGTAATAATACTTCTATTCCCTCTTCATTCAACACACCATCAATTAAGTAATTCCTTAACCTAGCAACAACTTTCGTATTTTCAATCTCTTTATAAAAACCTCCATTTTGCTTTTCATAAATAACTAAACGCATTGTATTAGATCCAATATCTATAATGGCATACTGTTGTTTTAATATTTCTTTCAAACTTCTCACTCTTTCATTATCAAATTTCAAAAACATATTCTATTACTATTATACAAAATAGTTGTTTTTTGTAACAATATTGCTTTAATATTGAAAATATATACAATCACTTTTTGCGTATAATAAATACCTATTTTATTTATGGTATAATAATGAAAAATTGAAAGGAGATTCAATATGAAACCTTCACAACCACAATCTCAATTACAAAACCAACATTCTATTAATCGACTAGCTCAATCTATTTTCGTTGTGAATCGTCATGCTAAAGCAGCTACTAATCCTAAATATTTATACTGGTTAAAAAAGACAGCTTTAGAACGTTTGATTGCTGAAAAAAAAGCAATTAAAGAAGGATTACATTTTTCTAGAAACCCACGTTTTAGCCAACAACAATCTGATGTCCTTATACGTTTAGGCGATTATTTTTTCCACATCCCTCCTACGAAAGAAGATTTTCGAATTCTACCGCATCTTGGTCATCTTGAATCCTCCTATCGAAATCCGAAAACAACCTTATCTTTAACAGTGGCAAAAAAAACAATTCAAGATTATATTGGTCCTGAAGCATTAAAACAAGAAAAAAAATTAAGTGAACCTGTTCCATGGTATAGTCGTACTTATACAAAAAAATAAAACAGTTTGGCCAAGTGTAGGCCAAACTGTTTTATTTTTTCTCTTCTTTAATTTTAATATTTGCTTGTTTATAAAAAGCTACTTTTTCTGTATTATAAGACTTTGTGAATTCATTAAATTTATCTTTTTCTGACTCAATATCCTTATAAGATTGATTTACTACTTTTACTTTTTCACTAATATCTTTTAATTTAGTACCTTTATCTTGTAACATTGTATATAACTCTTTTTCTTGTTTTAAAGATTTGTCATAGCTGTCATACATTTTATTAAATGAATCGTGTCGTTTCTCATACGTGCTTTTCACTTTATCAGCTTGATCTTTCAATTTCTTATCTTCAATTTTCTTCACATACTTATCAGCTGACTTCACTTCTTCTTGCGCTTTATTTAAAACTTCTTTTTCTTTTGCAAGCACTTTTTCTCGTTCAGTTGTATTTTTCACTGCTTGATTCAGTTTTTCTTTAACAGTTTGATTATTATCTTTTCCTTCTTGAACAATCTGGTTATATAATTCTTGTCCTTCTTTCTCTAAAGTCTCAAGTTTTTTTGCATCTTCAAACATTGTTTTTTCTTGTTTAGCAGCGTTTTCAAACGCTACATATAATTCTTCTTCTGGTTTCGGACCGAAACAACCGGCTAATAAAATCATTGATAATGCAGTTACAATTGCTAATTTACTATATTTCAACATCTCTTCCTCCTACTTATAAACGACCATCGTGTAATATAAAAAAGTTATAAAATATGTAATTGTTCTATACACTCGCATCTTTTTTACGAAGATCATTAATATTGTTTGTACAAATTATTACTTGATATTACATTATTCTTTTTGAATTATTTAGCAATTCCATATCCATCTTTAAGTATACTACTTCGTGTTTTTTAAGGCCTGTTTACACTATGTATTACTTTAATGTCCACGGAATTTCACCTCAGTCTTAATAAGACTATAATAGTTCACCTGATAAAAGGTGATCGCTCCGCTCTCACGTCTATCATTCCCTTTCCAGCTTTCTATCAATTAATCTCTTTGTTCATTTTACACAGTACAATCGATATCTCGCAACAACTTACAAATATTCTTTTCATTTCCTAAAAAGGAAAAGTGTAGAGCTTGCTTTCCTCTACACTTTTAAAATAAAACACACTGTGCAAATTGCATTGACACTACCATCATAATTATATGCTTATTTCATATATTTTTAAAGACTTTTATTACAAACGTGGCGTTTTTTTGTAATAAAAGTCAAAAAAATGTTACAAATAAAACATCTTCCTATCATATATCTTCAAATCAAAGCTTCACTCATTTTCTTGCAAATTTCTATACTGGTACAATTGATTTTGCGACTTTCTCAACAGTTCTTCAAACGTTTTTCCTTCTACTGGATAGCTAGCTGCTCCAAATAAAAGAGTGACACTGAGTAAATCACCTTCTATTTCACTTTCAATATTTTTCATTAATCGTTTTGTTATTGTTGATGTTTCATGACCATTATCAATTGCTACAATAACGTACTTATTTTCATCCCACTTTGTAACAACATCGCCCTTCCGAATTGTCTTTACAATGGTACTCTCTAATTTTTGTACTAATACTCCCAACTTTTTTTCTTGCAACGTGTCTTTTAATCCTTCCCATTCTTTTACAGAAAGAATGTACACTGTAATATTACGAGAATCTCTTTCAGATAAAGCAGCTACTTTCCCAAAAAAATCAACAACAAAATCATTGCTTGCCATTCCTCCTACTTCCATACCCATACGCTCGTTCGCTCTTTTATCGTACCAATGTCCAAAATAATAACTTAGTATCATTTGCAATATATAAATAATAAAGACGGTATAAAATGATCGTGAATCCAGTTTTGCAATTACATCCTGAAGTGCAATCCATTCTGTAACTGCCACAGTATTGCCAAGCAATAATCCACTAATTTTCCCTTTATGTTTCATACTTTTCCCCCTTTTATACCAATATATGTTTCTATATCAATAATGTTTTTCTACAAAATAAAAAATGTACATATGCAATGTACATTTCTGCTTAAGCTTGTATACCTTTTCTACTCTATTTCATATATATATAATATAACTTTTATAGAAAGGAGTAATCTATATGCTACAAAAAGAGAATCTATCAGATGCTATGCGTTTACTAGCTGGTTTTCTATTATCATTAAAATTATTATTTACCTCTTTCGGCATACACTTTATTACAAACGATCAAATCGACGCTATTGTTAATGTTGTTTCATTTTTATTTATTCTATACTTTGGCTACAAAAATAACTATGTAGGAAAAAAAGGAATAGAGCAAAAGAAAATACTCAAAAAACACAACCTTCACTAAAAAAGGAACCTTTTGTACAGGTTCCTTTTTATCATTGACGCACAACAACTTCATTTGTTTGCAGTGGGCCATATGATATCTCTTTATCTTGAAATGTATATGTAGCCTGAAAGAATGTTTGTTTAAGAGCTTTATCTTTATTAGCTTTTATTTTACAACGTAGTTCCACCTTCTCATTCGGTAACAAATCATCAATTCGCCATCTAACAAGCTGGAATAAAAACTCACTTATCCCCTTATCAACTTTTAAAGAATTAGGAATATAAGCAAAGTAATCTCGAATCATATGACTTACAACAACTCTCGAAATCATTTCTACCCCTTTATTTTCCACTTCAATTCGCATAATAAGTATGTCGTTTACATCGTAGGTCAATTCATACGAAAACTGTTCTGTATACATACTACCAATTTGTAATGTAACGGCTACTTGAGGAAATTCGTTTTCCTTTTTCGATCCGTCAATCCACAATACTGGTTGTAGCGGTATTGAATACTTTCCTGTATCCGAAATTCGTCCCCATATTTTCATAATATATATTCACCTCATTTCAGATGTAACATACACACAATGAATTCCCCAAATCACTAAAGCTTGCTACAAGCAATGTTTAATATTTCTCTTCCTTTTATCCTATTCGACAATATGAAGAAAAAACCATTTTTCATCTATTAACAGAAGGTGTTCTTTATGAAATTTTTTTACAATTTACTTCATTTCCTTTATAGCAATATTCAGTATGGCTCACTCGTTCTCTACTCATACGAAAGAATATTTTGACGGAAGAAAAAGTTTGCCTTATAGTCAAATTTGACTATAATATTCTTTATGGCATATCAGTGCACTTATGGAAAAGGAATTAAAATCAACTATACATTTAAAATTTTTTATCCACTGCACTCAAAACTTAATATAGTTTACTTATTTCTAAAGGAGGGTTATATTTGGAAACTCAACCATTAAAAAAAGACGCCAACAAAACAAAATTTGTTGTTGCTGGTTTACTGCTTGGTATATTAATGGCCGCAATGGATAATACAATCGTTGCAACCGCAATGGCAACAATCGTTGGAGACCTAGGAGGATTTGATAAGTTTGTTTGGGTCACATCAGCTTATATGGTAGCAACAATGGCAGGGATGCCTATCTTCGGGAAACTTTCTGATATGTACGGGCGGAAACGTTTTTATATTGGGGGCCTCATTCTTTTCTTATTCGGTTCTGCTCTTTGCGGAACAGCTTCAAGTATTGAGCAATTAAGTATTTATAGAGCTATTCAAGGTATCGGTGGTGGTGCCCTTATGCCTATCGCCTTCACAATTATGTATGATATCTTCCCACCAGAAAAACGCGGGAAGATGACAGGACTATTCGGTGCTGTTTTTGGGACATCTAGTGTATTCGGCCCTTTATTAGGTGCTTATATTACTGACTACATAAGTTGGCATTGGGTCTTCTATATTAATATTCCATTAGGACTTATCTCCTTTTTCTTCATTACTAAATACTACAGTGAGTCTCTAGGATTTAGAAAACAAAAAATTGATTGGGCTGGTGCTATTACACTTGTCATAAGTATCGTTTGCTTAATGTTCGCATTAGAACTTGGTGGTAAAGAATATGCCTGGAATTCTACTGTAATTATTGGCTTATTTACAACAGTAGTTATTACGCTTATTATTTTCTTCTTTGTAGAACGAAAAGCAACCGAGCCTATTATTTCGTTCCATCTATTTAAAAAACCTTTATTCGCAGCTAGTCAAGGAGTTGCCTTTTTCTATGGTGCCGCTTTTATTATCTGTACAGTTTATATTCCAATCTTCATTCAAGGCGTTCTTGGAGGTTCCGCCTCTAATGCTGGATTAATTTTAACACCAATGATGGTTGGTTCTGTAATTGGAAGTCAAACCGGAGGACAATTAGCGTCTCGAACAAGCTATCGTAACATTATGATGGTATCTGGTTTCTTCTTCGTTCTTGGTATTTATTTATTAAGTACTTTAACAATGGACACACCTCGTTTACTCGTAACACTATTTATGATTCTCGCTGGGCTTGGTGTTGGTTTCTCATTCTCAGTATTAAGTATGTCTTCTATTCACAAGTTGGAAATGCGGGACCGTGGTTCGGCGACATCAACAAACTCATTCTTCCGATCACTCGGTATGACTCTTGGTGTAACGATTTTCGGTACAATTCAAAATCATATTTTTACAGATAAACTAAACTCTGTATTTCCCCCTGAACTAGCAAAATTAGCTCCAAAAGGCGGAGACACAAGTTTCTTATTATCACCAGGCGCTACCGCAAAAATTCCTGCTGAAATATTAGCGGGTATTAAAGAAGCTCTCGCTACATCTATTGCGAATACATTCTTCTGGGCACTCATCCCGGCTGTACTAAGTATTATTTGTATTTTACTTATGGGAAATGAACGCCTCTTTACAGGCCCTAAAAAGAAAGAAAAACAAAAGCAAGTTAGTTAATATAAAAAAGAAGCGGCATATTCCTTTATGAAAAAGGATATGCCGTTTATAATATGTATAAAGTGAAACTTTAATCAGTGGGGGGGTGTTCATCCCCCACTGATTATTAGCCCTCACCAATCGGGCTTTTACGGGCAGTTAATCCCCACCTAACTTCTTTGCTTCCGCTGAATTTTTGGGTGGGGATCTTACTAGATAAAGTTTTTATATACAGGAGTTGAGACAGCATGAGCATGAAATTAGTCATTCTCGGCTTGCTACTCGAAGGAGATAAACATCCATATGAAGTGCAGCATATTATGAAAGAACGACAAATGGATTGTTACATTAAATATGCTAAAGGATCACTTTATTACGCCTTCGAGCAATTAGAAAAGCAAGGCGCAATTCATATTACAAATGTAATTAGAGACACAAATCGACCTGACAAAACGATTTTTCATATAACAGAAGAAGGCAAAAAACTATTCCACACTTTACTATTAAAACAATTCGAAGCCAAAAACCAAATATATAAACCTATTTATTCGGCCTTATCTTTCGCTCACTTTAGCAATGATCACGAATTAGTTCCTATTTTAGAAAAAAAGAAAAACGATACTCTTCAATATTTACATACTATGCAAACGATATATGATTGTAATAAAGGAAAGGTTCCACGTGCACAACTATATATTTTGCAAAGTGTAATTGAGCATATTACAGTTGAATTACAATGGCTAAACACCCTCCTTAAAGATGCTATAGCAGGCCGACTTTCAGAAGTTGCTATAGATGAAAATTGAGCTATGAAAGAAGGCATCCCTACTTCTTTCATAGCTCAATTTCTCTTTTTATACTGTAATATTATTAGTTAATCCAGGATGAAAAGTCATAATAATAAGAAATAAAAACTTTTGAATTTTCTTATTTCAAAACAGTAGACAAAATTCCAAAAATTGTGTTAGAATTTGTTTCAATATCATATCGCTTGTTAAATTCCTTTCAAAAGGAAAATAGGTACACGAAAGTTTCGTTTCGTGTTTAAAAGGGAAGCTTGGTGAAACTCCAACACGGTCCCGCCACTGTAAATGCTGAGATTTCTTTTTGGTGCCACTGTGAAAACGGGAAGGTGAAAGAAATTATATGAAGCATAAGTCAGGAGACCTGCCTGTTTTAACAACACTGATAGATTCACGGATGATGATGAGGTGTTAAAACAAAAAGGAAGGCTTATTTTCTATGTCTTTGTACTTTTTGTTATAGGTATTTCCTAGTAAACGGAAATGCTTACTTTCAATTAGGGAGGAATTTAAAATGGCAATTCAAACAAGTAACTTAGGTTATCCACGTATCGGACTACAACGAGAGTGGAAAAAAACATTGGAAGCTTTTTGGTCCAATAAAATCGATGAAGAACAATTTTTAACAACAATGAAAGAAATTCGCCTTCAACACGTAAAAGTACAGCAAGAAAAAGGGATTGAACTCATTCCAATTGGCGACTTTACATATTATGATCACGTTTTGGATACTGCCTATATGCTAGGATTTATTCCATCACGTTTTTCTGAGTTTACATCTTACCTTGATGTATATTTCGCAATGGCGCGTGGCTCTAAAGATCACGTAGCTTCCGAAATGACAAAATGGTTTAACACAAACTATCACTATATCGTTCCTGAATATGAAGAGGGATTACAAATCTCTTTAAAAGATAATCGCCCACTTCGCTTATACGAAGAGGCAAAACAAGAATTAGGAGTAGATGGAAAGCCTGTTATTTTAGGACCATATACTTTCTTAAAATTAGCTAAAGGCTATACACAAGAACAATTTCCTAACATTTTAAAACAGTTAGTTGCACCTTACGTACAACTGCTTTCAGAACTACATGCAGCTGGGGCACAAGCCATTCAAGTTGATGAACCGATTTTCGCTTCTTTAACTAAAAAAGAAGTTCAACAAGCAAAAGAAATTTATGAAGCTATTCGTAAAGAAGTTCCAAATGCGACTCTTCTTTTACAAACATATTTTGATAGCGTAGAAGAAAACTATGAAGAAATTATTACATTCCCGGTATCCGGTATTGGATTAGATTTCATTCATGGTAAAGAAGGTAATCTAAATGCTATTTCAAAATATGGATTCCCAGCTGATAAAACTTTAGCTGTCGGTTGTATAGATGGCCGTAACATTTGGAGAGCTGACCTTGATGAAGTTCTTGAGTTATTTACAACGTTACAAAAACAAGTCCAAACGAAAGATATCATCGTTCAGCCTTCTTGTAGCTTATTGCATACACCAATCGATAAAACAGAAGAAACTCACTTATCGACTGAGCTGTTTGATGCGTTAGCATTTGCAAATCAAAAATTAGAAGAGTTAGTTCTTATTCATTCCGCTCTCACTCAAGGTACAGAAAGCATTAGTAATGAGCTGGAAACATATCGAAACGTACATCATACAATTCGTTCATCTGCTGCACGTAACCGAGAAGATGTCAAAGCAGCACGAACAGCACTAAAAGAAGAAGATTTTTCACGTCCTCTTCCATTTGAAAAACGATACGAATTACAACAAGTTGCTCTAGAGTTACCGCTATTACCAACAACGACTATTGGTAGCTTCCCGCAAACAACTGAAGTTCGTCAAACGCGAAAAGAATGGCGTAACGGTGTTATTTCAAATGACCAATATGAACAATTTATTGAAAAAGAGACAGAAAAATGGATTCGTTACCAAGAAGAAATTGGGCTTGATGTACTTGTACATGGTGAATTTGAAAGAACTGACATGGTCGAATATTTTGGTGAGCGCCTTGCTGGTTTCTCATTCACTAAAAACGGTTGGGTACAATCATACGGTTCCCGCTGCGTAAAACCACCTGTTATTTATGGTGATGTAGCCTTTATTAACGGCATGACTATTAAGGAAACAGTTTATGCACAAAGCTTAACAGAGAAAGTTGTAAAAGGAATGTTAACCGGACCTGTTACAATTTTAAATTGGTCCTTCGTTCGAAATGATATTCCAAGAAAAGAAGTTTCGTATCAAATTGCACTAGCTCTTCGTCACGAAATTGAACTACTTGAATCTTCTGGAATTAGAGTAATCCAAGTCGATGAGCCCGCACTTCGTGAAGGAATGCCACTAAAAGAAAAAGATTGGGATGCTTATATTACATGGGCAGTACAATCCTTCCTTTTAGCAACTTCTTCTGTAGCAAATGAAACACAAATTCATACTCATATGTGTTACAGTAACTTCGAAGATATTGTTGACGCGATTCGCGCATTAGATGCAGATGTAATTTCTATCGAAACATCAAGAAGTCACGGAGAATTTATTGATACATTAAAACATACAACATATGAAAAAGGCATTGGCCTAGGTGTATATGATATTCATAGCCCACGTGTACCGAGTAAAGATGAAATGTATAAAATCGTAGAACAATCTTTAGAAGTATGTGATCCTAAATATTTCTGGATTAATCCCGATTGTGGTTTAAAAACGAGAAGAACAGAAGAAGTTATTCCAGCTTTAGAACATATGGTGCAAGCAGCGAAAGATGCTCGTTCCCTTTTAAAAACAAACGCATAACAAAAATGGGTTATCCTTTTCTCAGGATAACCCATTTTTTATTCTTTACTTTCAAAAAAGAATTCATATTGTATTTTATATAATTCATCATCCGTTGGCTCTTCAAGAGGAATTGCTTGTAATACAACTGTATACTCACCATTTGGAATAGGTATTTGAAATTTATTAGAAAGAATACTCGTTATAACGATACTTTCATTTTCAACTGTAAAAGGAACCGTAATCGTTCTAACTACTTCTTCTTTTTCAATATGTTTCCCTGGGGTCACTTTCACTTCACAAGTATAATCAGAAAGTGCTTCAAAAATAACAGTTCCATCTGCCTTAGCATAACCTCTTTCAAAATCTTCATCAGTCCAATCTACATAAGGCTGCTCACCGTCATAGTTCATCAACATTAATTGCGAATAAGAAATCGTTAACTCCATAGTTCCCCTTCTCCTTCATTATGAAATATACAACTACTACTTCACTTCAAATTTTACTCGCGTACCATCTGGGTATTTATCTAACTTATTCCCTACCCAAGAGCCTGCTCCACGGTTATCCGCCGGACTTATATATTCAATATGTGCTCCTTTTCCGCCTTCCTTGCACATCGCCATTGGCCATTCATCACGATCATACCCTTTTTTTGATGGATATGGTGCTAACGACAATTTCCTTCTATCTGCAGCACCACCACGATCGATTGTACAAACTTCTGAATGCCCTTCTTTTATAGCATCCGTAATATGTTTTCCTGTCTCTGGATAACGTTCTTTCGGAAATTCTAACACTTGATCATACGTATTCGTTTTCTTTACACTTGTTTCCTCTGGCACAAGTACTTCATAAACTGCTACTAAAATAGACAGAATTGCGATAATTGAAATGATAATACCTTTTAATTGCTTCATGTATACCTCCATGTTTCTACCAGTTTCTTTTCCTCCGTTATTATAACAAACTTCTCCTGTATATGTTTTCAGACATTATTTTAGTTATTCCTTGCCATTCCGCCAAAAATTTTCATTTTTTCACTAATGCTGTAGAAAACTAATAGCCTTCCGACATTCTTTTTCAAAGGAAGTCCTCATAAAAGATTGAAATGATATATACGATACTTTTTGGGGAGGAAATATGATGGAAGCTACCTATAAAACGAAAGATGTCACGAATAAAACAGGCATCCCAAAACATATAGTTCGCAAATATAGTCAGCTGTTAGAGGAACATGGTTATATGATTTCCAAAACAGCTGATGCTCGTATTTATAAACTTGATGATTTAAAACTATTGAAATCTATACACGAAAGAGCTGCTACATTACAAGAAGATATTTCAGAAACGATATCGATTATTTTAAAAGAAAAAGAGGCCCCACCTGTACCAGTTATACAAGATAAGCAAGAGATACAAACGAAAGAAAAAGAAGATGGGCGTAACTTTGAGGAGTTCATGTTAAAACTTGAAATGCTAGCTCAATTAAATGAAGCAATTATTCATCAAAATTCTACTCTAATTACACAAAATCGTTTAAAGGATGAGAAACTAGACGAATTGATGCAACAAGTTTATGTAAAAGAAGGCTCTCAAGAAAAAATGCTTCAAGAGTTAGTCGATCACGCCGCTCAAACAGATGCACTGCAAAAAGAAAAGATGGACTTATTAATGAATCATATGTATAAACGAGAATCCAAACAGGAAGAAAAAATGAATAAACTTGTTAGTCAAATTTATAACAAAGACAGTAACCGTGATGCACAGCTTATGCAAGTTATTCGAGAAATTCAAGAAACAAAAAGAATGGTTGCTGCCTCAAAAGAGCAAAGCTTCTTTCAATCATTTAAAAGTTTATTTAGCCGAGCAAAACAAGAAAAAACAAATGAATAAACAATATAAATTAAAAAGTTACCTTTCATCGGTAACTTTTATTCCTTATTTTGTACAGCTGGTAATATAATAATTGCTTCAGTGCCTTTTCCACTTTCACTCTTATATTCCAATGTACCATTATGCGCTTGTAAAATACTAAATGTTACCATAAGTCCTAATCCTGTCCCTTTTTCTTTTAAAGAATAATATGGTTGCCCAAGCCTTGCTAACTGTTCTTTCGTCATACCAACACCACTATCTTTAACTCTTATTATGATTGTTTCATCTTTTTGAATAGCTGTTACTTTTAAATATCCTTTATTTCCTTGAATTGCTTCAATACCATTTTTAACAACATTCATAATAGCTTGCTTCAATTTTGTCTTATCACCAATCGTATAAAGGCTTTCTGAAATTTCAACTTGTAAATATACACCTTGCATCGCTGCAAATGACGACATAAGAGTGGTCATTTCTATTAATTGGGCTGATAAACAAATGTGTTCTTTTTTCTCAATTTGCGGCCTTGCTAAATTTAAGTAATCTGAAATAATTTGTTCCGCCCGATCCAATTCAGCTAATACAAGACGCATATAATCCTTATTCTTCACATCTTCCGTACTTTCTAGCAATTGGATAAATCCACGAACAACAGTTAGTGGATTTCGAACTTCATGTGCCACACTTGCTGCTAACTCACTTACAATATTAAGCTTTTCTGATTTTTGCATCTCTGTACGTAGCAATGCATTTTCATTTAAATATTCAGTTAAATACACCTGAAATACCATTGTCATGACCATGATAAGCGAGGCAAATATAAATCCGCTATATATTTGCGAAATATACGGTGTAAATCCTGTTTCCAAAAGAACATTAATCATGCCTAATACTAAAGAAACAAGCACATAAAATGATGAAATCATAAATGCTAAAATTAATTTCTTATCCCTTGAAAAAAGAGACCATTTCTTTGATAAAAATAGCGGAACTATCAATAGAAATATTACTTCTAAAACTGGAAGAAAGCTCATTCCCTTTAGTAACCATTCATATGCAACAAAAATAACCGCTGGGATTAAACCAACAATCCCACCATATAAAAAACCACTGACAATTGGAATGGGGTGAAAGTTATACCCACACACATTGCCAAAACAAATAGAGTATGTCATGGAGAGAACGAGCGTAACGCTAGATAAAAACATAATAAAGTAACGATTTGGCTTCGGAGGCATTTCTTGATAGCGATTTAAACGAATCGCTTCATATAAAAATAGTGGCAAAATTATGATGGCAATTTGAATCAATAAATCACGGATAAGCTCCATAACCTCTCATCCCCTATATGTATTTTGATATGATTATATCATTTTATAGGTGTATTTGTTTTAAAATTTTGATTTTTCTTAACATATTTGTTAATTCTTTGTTAACAACTCATAATAATTGTTACAGATTTTCGAAATGATTGTAAACCCTGTACCAAATTTCCTTCGTGCAGTATACAATGAATACGGATTACAAAGAAAATATAAAAATACTTTTTTAGACGGACAATTATAGCAAAATACAGCATATAATCCATACTATCTATGTTTACAAATAAGTGATCATTACTTTAGTAGGAGGAAGATAAATATGGCGGGTACTACGCTTGTTTTAAAAGAAGAAAATTTGGTTGTTCTAGAAAATGTTGAAAAATCAGTATATGAAGAGTTACAGCATAAAGCGGGAGATGAAAACTGCACATGTGCTGTAAACGAATCAGTCGTTCACCTTGGCAAGGTATCCTCTGTACTCTGGAATGAAGATGAAATAGATTGGGAATACGGATATTAAAAAGTCGCTTATAGCGGCTTTTTTTCTCTTTTCTCTCTCTTTCTAAATAACATATACAAAGCGTAATCATAGAAAATATGATAAAATGAACTTAATTTTCAAACGGAAGAAAGGGAGATACAATGGAACAATTCATTAACCCTAGAGTGAAGGACATCCAAATTTCTGGAATCCGTCAGTTCTCTAACATGATTCAAAACTATGATAATTTGATTTCTTTAACAATTGGACAACCCGATTTCCCTACACCTTCTCTCGTGAAAGAAGCGGCTAAACGGGCTATTACAGAAAACTATACAAGCTATACACATAACGCTGGTTTACTAGAATTACGTAAGGCAGCTTGTAACTTCGTAAAAGATAACTACGATTTACATTATTCACCTGAAAACGAAACCATCGTTACAATCGGTGCTAGCGAAGCAATTGATGTTGCATTCCGAACGATTTTAGAGCCAGGAACAGAAGTAATTTTACCTGCTCCTATTTATCCAGGCTACGAACCTATTATTCGATTATGCGGTGCAACGCCTATTTTTGTAGATGTTCGTGAAACTGGATTTCGTTTAACAGCTGAAGCGCTTAAAAATGCTATTACAGAAAAAACAAGATGTATCGTACTACCGTATCCTTCTAACCCAACCGGTGTAACTTTATCAACAGAAGAGCTAAAAGATATTGTAGATGTTTTAAAAGATAAAAATATTTTCGTCCTTTCAGATGAAATTTATAGCGAGCTTGTATATGAACAAAAGCATACATCTATCGCTCATTTCCCAGAAATGCGTGAAAAAACAATTGTCATTAACGGTTTATCTAAATCACATTCTATGACTGGCTGGCGTGTTGGACTTTTATTTGCACCAAGTTATTTAGCAGGACACATATTAAAAGTTCATCAATACAATGTAACGTGTGCTACTTCAATCGCTCAATACGCTGCAATTGAAGCATTAACAGCAGCTAAAGACGCACCAAAAATGATGCGCCACCAATATAAAAAACGCCGTGATTACGTATATAATAGACTCACTCAAATGGGATTAACAGTTGAAAAGCCAACAGGTGCATTTTACTTATTCCCATATGTTGGTCATTTGACATCTTCATCATTTGATTTTGCACTTGATCTTGTCAAAGAAGCGGGACTAGCTGTAGTTCCTGGAACAGCATTCTCTGAATACGGTGAAGGCTACCTTCGCTTGTCCTATGCGTATAGTATCGAAACTTTAAAAGAAGGCTGCGACCGATTAGAAGCCTTTCTAATGAAAAAAGCTAAGAGTTAAACTCTTAGCTTTTTTATGCATAATGATCACAAGTTTGACGTTTTAGTAATTTATGAGGAATAATGATACACTTTGCAGTGGATTCTGCATTCTCTACTTTATCAACTAAAGCTTTTGCTGCCTCATATCCTAGCTGATAAATATTCACATCAACTGTCGAAAGTGGAGGGCTCGCAATTTCTGATAATAAAGCATTATTAAAGCTTACAATAGAAACATCTTTCGGTACAACGAATCCTTTTTTAGAAAGAGAACTTAACACACCAAGTCCAATTAAGTCATCCGTTGCCATAATTGCCGTTGGCGGTTGCTGCAGTCCCATTAATTCCTCAACAGCTTGTTGACCACTTTCCCTCGAAAAATCAAAATGTAAAATATATTCTTTTGGTAATACAATGTCTGCTAATTTCAAGGCATCACTCATACCAGCTAAACGATCTCTCGTTACAAGTAAATCTGATCCACCACCAATGAACGCGATTTGCTTATGCCCTAATGAAATTAAATATTCTGCCACTTCTCTTGCAGCTGTATAATTGTCATTATCTACATATGTAATTTCATCTTTTCGATCATATGGTTTTCCTATTAAAACAAACGGGAAATTTTGTTCATGTAAATATTGAATAATCCGATCATTCTCCCTTGAATATAAAAGAATAATGCCACCAATTTGGCGTCCCTGTACCATCTTTACGACACCATTAAAAATTTCTTCTTCCGTTTCACCTGTCGACATGTAAAGCGCATAACCTTCTACGTGTGCAAATGAACTAATCCCTCTTATAACTTCTGGGAAAAATGGATTTTGAAAAGCTTTACTTGCAGAACTTGGCATAACAAGACCAAGTGTTTTCGTCGTTTGGTTCGCAAGATTTCTCGCATTTAAATTGGGATGATACCCTAATTCACTCATCACTTTCCTAACACGGCGCTTTGTCTTTTCACTTATACTTGGATTATCAGCAATTACACGAGAAACTGTTGATGGTGCAACATTCGCTTGCTTCGCCACATCTTTAATTGTAACTGTCATAAAAATCCCCCTCCTCTCATTTCTCTGCCATTTTTCATATATTTTATCTCGCACTCATTGCAAGTCATAAACTTTCATTTCTTATATCTTGCAAAACTAATCCTATTCTCCCTCTTCATGTATTGTAAGGGATATAGCTATTTTTTCCTATACTATAATATACTATTTATTTCACTTCTTTTCACATGTGATGTCAAATCTCTTTTCATCTCCCTATAAACTTATTTATAGGGAGATGAAAAGAAAAATGGGACGTAATGTCCCATTTTTCATCCTTTTGTACCTCCAGCTGTTAAACCAGAAATAAAGTATTTTTGTAGTGATAGGAATAAAATTGAAATTGGGATCGCAATTAACACAGAACCCGCTGCAAACGTTGTAAATTCATTACCGAATTTCTTCGCAACCATTTCATATAATCCAACTGCTAAAGTATAATTTTCTGGTGTTCGCAAAATAATACTCGCTAAAATGAAATCTGTAAATGGACCAATGAAAGTAAATAACGCTACAACCGCTACGATTGGCTTTGCAAGTGGCATAATGATTTGCCAAAAAATACGAAAATGTCCTGCTCCATCCATTCGAGCTGATTCATCCAGTTCTTTCGGAATCGTATCAAAATACCCTTTCATAAGCCATGTATTCATCGGAATAGCCCCGCCTACATAAATTAAAATTAATGCAAGGTGTGTATCAATTAATCCTGTTAATTGAGCTAATACGTATAAAGCAATTAACGCTGCAAAGTTTGGAATCATTTGCAGAATTAAAAATGTTAATAAACCATTTTTTCTTCCAACAAAACGATATCTCGAAAATGCATAAGCGGTAAAACTAATTGCTAACACTGAGAAAATCATCGTTAAAACACTTACTTTTAATGTGTTTTTATACCATAGTAAGTAATTACTATTCTCTAGATCTAATAACTTACGATAATGATCTAACGTTGCATTTTGTGGAATAATACTTGATCCAGATAAACTATCACCTGGATTAAACGATGAGCCAATAATCCATAATAACGGATAGAAAATGATGGCACACATTACGAAAATAACTAAATAACTTAATGAGAGACGTAACATCTTCTGTCTTTTAATATTCATTTACATCATATCCTCTTCTTGGAATGATTTTGTTCTCTTAAATTGCCATAACGCAACTGTAATAACAATTAACGATAATATCATTGTAAGAGCTGCTGCTTTTCCGTACTGCGCTGAAGTCATCGTTAACTTATAAATCCATGAAATTAAAATATCCGTTCCACCTGCGTCTTGTCCAGCTACAGCAGGACCTCCACCATTAAATAGATAGATGATACTAAAGTTATTAAAGTTAAACGTATATTGCGTAATTAATATTGGTGCTGTTGCATATAACACAAGTGGCAATGTAATTTTACGAAACTGTTGCCAAGCTGTCGCTCCATCTACTGTAGCCGCTTCATATAATTCTCCCGGAATCGATTGCAGTATACCTGTTGTCATCGCAAAGATAAACGGGAACCCAAGCCACGTTTGAATCATAATTAAAGCAATCTTCGCCCAAAATGGATCTGTCATCCAAGCAATCTTTTCAATTCCGAATAAAGCTAATACTTGATTGTTAATCGCTCCGAATGTTTCATTAAACATACCAGAGAAAACAAGAATAGATACGAATGCTGGAACCGCCCACGGTAAAATGAAGATTGTTCGAATAATCGCCTTTCCTTTAATACCAGGCTGATTTACGATAATCGCTAAGAAAATACCAAGTGCAACTTGTAATGTTGTTGCAACGAATGTCCAAATGACAGTCCAAGAGAATACACTTACAAATGTCTCTCTCCACATCGGTAAAGTGAAAATATCAATAAAGTTTTTAAAGCCCACCCAATCTACTAATTTAGCTGGAGGAGAATGATATAAATCATAGTTTGTAAATCCAATTAAAATTACGAAGATGATTGGAAATACGACCACAAAGATAAGTAGTAGAAAACCTGGTGAAACCATTAAATAAGGAAAACCTTGATCTAACAAATTACGATATTGCTCTTTTACAGAATTTAACGGTGTTCCGCTATCACGTTTCTTTCCATTTTGGTATGCATCATATAAGTTAAATGCATATATGCCTAGCCCAAAAGCGATAACGATAAGGGCCAAGATTCCTTCTACTAATAGAAAGACAGAATGGTCACGTGGAACTTCTGTACCAAGCGTTACAATACCCCATAATCCCATATTTAATAAATCAGCAAAGGCTACAATAAAAGAACCTGTTAATACTAGAAAAATAAGACCTTTTACAAATTGTTTATTATACATTTGGCCCACGCCTGGAATGATTGATAACATGGTTGCCATTTTCCTATGCTTTGAATGGTTTAACCCATTTGCTGGTTCCATAGATGTTTGCATGTTCCTTCCCCCTTTTTTCTTCCTACATGGAAGGGAGAGAATTCGTGCCTCTCATATTAGAGGCACGAATTTCACCTTATTTTTTCTTGTTATGATTTGCCTCAATATTACCTTTAATTTGTTTCACTGCACTATCAAGCGCCGCTTTTGGTGCCTCTTTATCTGTAACAACTAATTGAAGCGCATCTCCAGCTGGTTTCCAAACTTCTTGCATTTCTGGAATGTTTGGCATTGGAATTCCATTTTCAGATTGCGTTGCAACTGCTTTTGCAGCTTCGTTATCTTTAATAATTGGATCTTCCATTACTGATTTTACTGGAGGAATTTCTTTTGTTTTCTCAAATCGAATTTTTGCGTTTTCTTCATTTGTTACCCACTCAGTGAATTTTGTAGCTAAATCATTTTGTTTAGAGAAACTTGTTACATGCCATCCTTTAACCCCAACAAACGTTTTCATTGGTTGACCATTTGGTAATTTCGGCATTGGAGCAACGCCATAATCAATCCCGTTCTTTTCCATTGCTTGGAACGCCCATGGGCCATTCATGATAGAAGCTGCTTTTCCTTCATTGAATAGTCCATCAGCAGCAGGCCCACCTGATTCACCGATAATACCTTTTGGGAATAATTTTTCCTTGTACCATTTTTGAAGATATTCAGCACCTTGTACTGCTCCACTATTATTTAATCCAACATCACTTGCATTTGGCTTTCCATCTTTTTCACCAAATACATAACCGCCCATACCTGCCATGAATGCATTAGCAAAGTAGAAGTTATCTCCTAATGCTAAAAATCCGTACTTGCCATCTTTCGTAAATTCTTTTGAGAAGTTAAACAGCTCGTCCATCGTTTCTGGCGCTTTTGGCATTAGTTTTTTATTGTAAATAAAGACTGGTGTCTCAATTGCTTTTGGTAAACCATATAATTTTCCGTTATATGTCTGTGCTTCTATTGATGAATTAGTAAATTTACTCTTTACAGCATCATCTGCTTTCACTTCAGAAAGTAAACCTTCTGTTACTGCATTTCCGATTTGATCGTGTGGCAATGTTACAACATCTGGTCCAGTCCCCGCTGGCCCATCAAGGCGTAACTTCTTCACTTGATCTGTCATTTGCATTTCAACAACTTTTACTTTTACTTTATATTTTTCCTCAAAGCTTTTCACTGCTGGTTCTAAACCAACACCTTTTTTATCATCTTCCCAAACAAGAAGATCATAGTCTTTTTTCGCTTTACTTTCCTCTTTTTTCCCTGAATCTTTCGGTCCACATGCAGATAACATACCAATAGATAATGCTGAAACCGTTAATAATGATAATGCTTTCTTCATCCCAAAAACCTCCCTAAATTGTCTATGTACCTCAGTAACTGAAAACGTTTGCATTTAATAGTTTAATTGAAGCGCAAACAATATCTCAATCTATGAAAACGTTTGCGCTATTTGTCTATCATTATACATTCTTTTATTCATTTTGCAAATATTAATTTAAAAATTATGTCATTATACTCTTTATACATTGACTTTATATAAAATGAATACTACTCTTATAAGCAATATTAAAGCTACGAGAAAGGCAATCGTTTGCAATACAGGCTTTATTATTACACTTAAGGGAATACTATGTATAGAGATATTGAAGGGGGATTTTCTATATGTTTAAAGAAGCCATTTATCATAGGCCGAAAGATAATTATGCATACGCTTATGATGAACAAACAATTCACATCCGAGTACGTACTAAGAGAGATGATATTCAAAGCGCCGATCTTATTTACGGTGATCCTTACGAATGGAAAGACGGGAAATGGATATCAGCAAGTACACCCATGAAAAAAACGGGTTCTACTGCATTATTTGATTATTGGTCCATTGCAATCGAACCAAAATTTAAGCGCTTACGTTATGGGTTTGAATTAAAATCTGAAACAGACACTCTTATTTATGCAGAGCGAGGATTCTTTTCTAGCATTCCAAATGATGATGTTGGTAACTTTTTTTGTTTTCCATTTATTCATGCAGATGATGTATTCAAAGCACCATCTTGGATTAAAGACACCATTTGGTATCAGATTTTCCCTGAGCGATTCGCTAATGGCGATAGTACGCTGAATCCAGAAAACACCCTTCCTTGGGGAAGTGCGAATCCAACTCCAACTAATTTTTTCGGCGGAGATTTTTCTGGTGTTATTCAAAACCTTGATTACCTTGTTAAGCTTGGCATTTCCGGATTATATTTCACACCTATTTTCAAAGCTCATTCAAACCATAAATATGACACAATTGACTATATGGAAATTGACCCACAATTTGGGACGAAAGAAACTTTTAAAGAGCTCGTTGAAGAATGTCATAAGCACGGTATAAAAGTAATGCTCGATGCTGTGTTTAATCATAGTGGATACTTTTTCGAGAAATTTCAAGACGTACTAGAGAATGGTGAGAAGTCCGCATATAAAGAGTGGTTCCACATTCATGAATTTCCGATTATAACCGAACCACTTCCAAATTATGATACTTTCGCCTTTACACCGTATATGCCTAAATTAAATACAGCTCATCCAGATGTAAAAGAATACTTACTTGAAGTAGGACGTTATTGGGTACGAGAATTCAATATAGATGGCTGGCGCCTTGATGTCGCCAATGAAGTCGATCACAACTTTTGGAGAGAATTCCGAACTGAAATAAAGACACTAAATCCTGAAGTATATATTTTGGGAGAAAT
Organism: Bacillus sp. RB3; assembly: GCF_030164735.1. Classification (NCBI taxonomy): domain Bacteria; kingdom Bacillati; phylum Bacillota; class Bacilli; order Caryophanales; family Bacillaceae; genus Bacillus; species Bacillus sp. RB3. Next base: position 176,614 of record NZ_JASNGE010000005.1, on the reverse strand, counting down.
TTGGCACGATGCCCTTCCGTGGCTACAAGGCGATCAATTTGATGCTGTCATGAGCTATCCTGTTACAAATGCTCTACTTTCTTACTTTGCTAACGATTCCATTAAAGCAAGTGAATTCATGAAGCAAATTACAGAATCTCTACATTCCTACTCTATGAATGTAAATGAAGCAGCATTTCATTTATTAGACAGCCATGATACTCCAAGAATTTTAACAACATGCAACGGAGATAAAAATAAGTTGAAATTGCTCTATGTATTCCATCTTTCTTTCATCGGCTCTCCTTGTATTTATTACGGGGATGAAATTGGTATGGATGGCGGCATGGACCCTGATTGCCGTAAATGTATGATTTGGGATACTAAAGAACAAGATCATGCATTATTTACCCATATACAAACATTGATTTTATTACGTAAACAACATAAAGCATTTGGAGGACATGGTACTTTTCAATTCATCGAAGCAAATGATGAACATAATTATATTTCTTATACGAAAACATATGAGGATGAAACTATCTTTTTCGTTTTAAACCCTACTAATAGTGAAGTTACAGTTTCACTCCCTCTTCATGTTACTGGTAAGAAAATAATTAACATTTATACAAACGAAGAATTTTCAGCGGAAGCAAGTGTATTACAAGTTACACTTCCTCCATATGGATTCTCCATATTAAAATGGTAATCCAAAAAAGCCTTATGCCAAGTTCGAAATGGCATAAGGCTTTTTCTTATTTCAATTTGAACACTATCGCTTCATACGGACGTAATGGAATGTTATCTATTGATCCGATTTCTACATCGTAATTGTGTATAAATAACTCTGATTCACTATAACTAATATCCTTAGGCATTTCAAATACACTTTCATCCGCAGTAAAGTTTGCAATGACAAGTAGTTTTTCATCTCCATATGTTCTTACATAAGCAAAAATAGAAGGGTCATTATCTAATATTAAATCATATGATCCATACACAACTATTTCATTATTTTTGCGTAGTTCAATTAATTTCTTATAGTAATAAAAAATTGAACCTTCATCTTGGATTGCTTGTTTCACATTAATCTCTTTATAGTTAGGATTTACAGTAATCCAAGGTTCACCTTTTGTAAATCCAGCGTGATTCTGATCATTCCACTGCATCGGAGTTCTAGCATTATCACGACCCTTTATATAAATAGATTCCATTACTTTTTCTATATCTTCACCATGGTCTATCACTTTTTCTTTATACATATTTAACGTTTCAATATCTCGATATTCATCAATTGATTGGAATCGAACGTTCGTCATTCCAATTTCCTCTCCTTGATAAATATATGGCGTTCCTTTCATCATATGAAGAACTGTCGCTAACATTTTTGCTGATTCAATGCGATACATTCCATCATTACCAAAACGAGATACAACGCGAGGCTGATCATGATTATTCCAATAAAGGCTATTCCATCCGGTATGCTCTAATGCTTTTTGCCACTTTGTTAAATTCTCTTTTAAAGTAAGAAGTGAGCATGGTTTTACATCCCACTTTCCACCTTCTCCTGAATCTAAATCCATATGTTCAAATTGGAATACCATTTGCAACTCTTTTCGTTCTTCTCCAGTATACAATTTCGCTTCTTCTGTCGTTACACCAGGCATTTCACCAACCGTCATAATATCATAATGCGATAATACTTCCTCATTCATTTCATGTAAATATTTATGAATGTTTGGACCGTTCATAAAATGCTTATGACCTGAAACATACCCCTCTTCTTCTGTTTCAACAGCTGGTAATCCCTCTTCTTTAGAAATAAAATTAATAACATCCATACGGAAGCCATCAATTCCTTTTTCTAACCAAAACTTCATCATTTCATAAACATCTTGTCTTACCTTTTCATTATCCCAATTTAAATCTGGCTGTTTTTTAGAAAACAGATGTAAATAATATTCATCCGTCATTTCATCATACTGCCATGCAGATCCACTAAAAGCAGCTCCCCAGTTGTTCGGTTCTTTCCCTTCTTTTCCAGGGCGCCATATATAGTAATCTCTATATTTATTATCTTTTGATTTACGTGATTCAATAAACCAATTATGTTCATCCGAAGTATGATTAACAACTAAGTCCATCATAAGTTTCATATTACGTTCATGCATTTCATGTAATAGCTCATCCCAATCTTCCATTGTTCCGAACTCGTTCATAATTTTACAATAATCGCTTATATCATAACCATTATCATCATTTGGAGATTCATAGACTGGTGATAACCAAATCACATCAATCCCTAACTCTTTTAAGTAATCTAGCTTTGAAATAATCCCTTGAAGATCTCCTATACCATCACCATTACTATCCATAAAGCTACGAGGATAAATTTGATATACTACACTTTCTTTCCACCATTGTTTTTCCATTATGCTACCCCATTTCATTCATCATTCATTTTTCTCTTTTTTAAGGCGCAAACGTTTTCATTAATGAATGATAACAGATTCTATCTCAATTTAAAATAGCGCTTACAATTTTTATTGTTCTTTTTCTAAGAAAACATATGAAAACCACTAATAAATCTCCAATAAATGAAAACGTTTTATTTTTTTATTTATTTTTTGAATCTATTCGTTTATAATGAACTCAAAGAAAACGTTTGCATAATTATTTCTAGGGGGAAATACCATGGCAGAACTTAAATTAGAAAACATTTATAAAATATATGATAATAACGTAACAGCTGTAACTGATTTTAATTTACACATTCAAGATAAAGAATTTATTGTATTTGTCGGTCCTTCTGGATGCGGAAAATCTACAACATTACGAATGGTAGCTGGACTTGAAGATATTTCAAAAGGCGAGTTTTCAATTGATGGTAAACTAATGAATGATGTTCCTCCAAAAGATCGAGATATCGCTATGGTATTCCAAAACTACGCTCTTTATCCACATATGAGTGTATATGATAATATGGCATTTGGATTAAAACTTCGAAAAATACCAAAAGATGAAATCGATCGTCGTGTGAAAGATGCAGCAAAAATTTTAGGACTTGAACAATATTTAGATAGAAAACCGAAAGCATTATCAGGTGGACAGCGCCAACGTGTTGCGTTAGGTAGAGCAATCGTTCGAGATGCAAAAGTTTTCTTAATGGATGAACCATTATCAAACTTAGATGCTAAACTCCGTGTTGCAATGCGCTCAGAAATTTCTAAGCTACATCATCGCCTTGGAACAACAACAATTTATGTAACACATGACCAAACAGAAGCAATGACTATGGCTTCGCGTCTTGTCGTTATGAAGGATGGAAAAATCCAACAAATTGGAACTCCAAAAGAAGTATACGAAACGCCAGAAAACATTTTCGTGGGTGGATTTATCGGCTCACCAGCGATGAATTTCTTCCGTGGTAAATTGACTGAAACCGATTTCGTTATAGACAATACTATAAAAATTAAAGTATCTGAAGGAAAAATGAAGATGCTACGTGAACAAGGCTATGTAAATAAGGAAATTGTTTTAGGTATTCGCCCAGAGGACATTCATGATGAACTACTATTTTTAGAAGCTTCGCAATCTACTGCCTTCACAACAAAAATTGAAGTCGCTGAATTATTAGGTGCTGAATCCATTTTATATATGAAACTTGGAAATCAAGATTTTGCAGCACGTGTAGATGCAAGACATACATTTTCACCTGGTGATCAAATTAAATTAGCATTTGATATGAATAAAGCACATTTCTTTGATAACCAAACTGAACAACGTATTCGCTAAAAAATTTATCTTTACTATACACATACAAAAAAACCGTCCACATATATTGAGGGCGGTTTTTATTATTATACTAGGGCTTCTACTGTATGAAATGATTGTCCTTTTGTGCTAATAATACCGAAAATCGGTAAATCACTAAGCACCACTTCTTCTTGCTGTTTCATAAAAGATGACGTTAATTGTTTTATCTCTATCCAAACGTCATTAATACAAAGTACATTGGAATCGTTCTCTTGTTGGCGAGAAAAAATAGAATCTATTTTATATAAACCTGCATTTTGAAAAAGCATATCAATGCGACTGAATGCATTCAAAGTAATGCTAATAACGCGTTGCCAATCTCCTTGCTTTCCCATATCATAGGATACAAAAAGTGCCTCTCCGCCTAGATTCATAATTTCCTCCACTGTTGCTTGTCCACTCTCTTGATCAATGTCCGTCACAATAACTTTTGCGCCTTGTTTAGCCAACAAAAGAGCTGTATTACGTCCAATACCGATGCCACCGCCAGTTACGATAGCAACTTTTCCTGCAAGCTTCATTTTCATTACCCCTTCTATAAGTCTTACCGTCATTCAGTATACTCCTTTATAAGATTAATCTGCAAGCAAGAAAAATTGCTATTTTACTTGTAAACGTTTACTTTTTATCCTTCTTTTTTCTTATTATTACGCTGATCGAAAACTAAACCGATGAAAATTAAAATCCCCCAAAAGATTACACTACCTCCAGTCATTTTAATCTCCCCCTTATTATATAAAGTGAAATTTTAATCAGCCCCAATATGGCGGAATAAAGATATTATTTTTAATCATTATATCATTTTCTTAATTTTCAATCTATTATAAATAGAATTAACACGTTTTAGCTTTTCCTTACTGTAAACATTCCCCATATACTTATAAAATCAAAAAGACCCTTTTATATATAAAAAGGTCTTTTTTTCATTATACAAGACTTATTACTTTCGTTTTTGTAATTAAATCCTGAAAACCACAATTATCTTTGCGGAACAACATCATATATATATTACATATTAATGGAATTCCTAATAGCAATACGTTCGGTAATAACACTACAAAAAATCTTATAATTAATGTTTGCAACGTTAGCTTTTCACTCTTCAATGAAATTAATTTTATTCTCGTTACCTTTTTTCCAAGTGTAACACCGTTCCAAATAAAGGGTAACACAATAAAATATATCGCCATTAATATAAAAACTACTGCGAAATCATATCTAAAATCACCTAAGCTTATATTAAAGCGCTTAAACATAGCACTATAGTTTCCGGTCATAATAGCTACTACTACACCATACATAACCGAGATTAAAAACATGTCAATTAGGGAAGCACCTATGCGATTCATTACAAGCGCTGGACGATGCATCTTTAACTTCATTTTATGTCGACTCCTTCATATCCTTCTTTACCCGTCTCATCGTACCACTTCTAAAAAACATTGTAAACTAGCCTTTCTCTTACTTTTCTTGTACAATTTGTTACAATAGCATTATAAAGGAGGTTCCCATATTGAAAAAATGGATAATCCTATTCGTCGCCTTCCTATTAACTGGTTGTGCAGGAAACACAGGTCACTTAACTTATACGGTTAACGATGAATACGAACTCATACGTACTTCTGGAAATGCATTTGAACTTTTCCCCTCGCAAGATGCTGTATATGCCACACAATACATCCCTGCAAAAATTACAGACATTGCTTGGGATGATAAATACATTATTGCAAAACAAACCGAGGAAAAATCAGATCCGAATAACCCTGACGCAGCAATTGCAAATAAAAAAAGTGAACATTATTGGATTATTGACGTAAAGCACAATAAACGTTTCGGTCCCTACAATGAAAAGCAATTTAATGAACAAAAAGATGCGTTTAAAATTAAGGTGCCTTTTCAAAATGTAGATTCATACATAAAAGAAATAAAAAAACAGTCAGCATAATATTTGAATGCTGACTGTTTTGCCTTACATTATTTTAGTGAGATGTTAAACGTTTGTGGCTCTTTTACAACATCTTGTGTTTCTGAATCTCCTGCAAGTAAATCATCAGTTGTAAACTGAATATCCTTTACCTTGTCTTTTCCATCGTCAAGTATTAAACCAATAATACCATCTCTTGTTTCACCAGGCTTATAGTCTTCTCTTGATACATTTTTTGTACCAACTAACGTATCTTCGTCATATAAAAAGTTTTGAGTGGCTACTTTAAAATGTTGCTTACCATTAATCATAACATCATTCATAGAGAAAAATTGCATATTTTTATTTCCGGTATTCTCCACTTTATATGTAATCTCAACGTAACGAATTGTATTACTAATCTCTGTTCCACTTAGCGATGCATATAATTCTGCATCTTCTTGGCTTACTTTATCCCCTAATCTCCGTTTTACTTCTTCAGGGGTTAGTGCCGTGTATACTTTCAATGTTTTTTTTGCCTTTTCACTCATCTGTGATAAAGAAATTACTTTCACATCTTGTACGTGAATTTTCATTGGCGCTACTTCAAATGTTTGATTCACAGAATGCATCTGCTCTAACTTAAAAGTACCCCATCCTGTTTCTTTCACTTTTTGTCCTACTTTTTTCAGCTCACGCCCACCATATTCTTTTGTTTCAGGAATAGATTCTTTCTTCTTCGGTTCAGCTTTCTTTTCTTCTTGATGGAAGCAACCACTTAACATAAGAAGAAAACTACATAAAACAAAAATACTTTTCCATGCTTTCATCATTTCATTTCTCCTAACGCTATCATTCATGAATATAAAATTAGTCCCTGGCTTTGTAAACTATAGAAACAATGACAAGTCCACAAAATGAACTTGTCAGTCCAGATACTATTATACCTCCAATTTGGAAAATATGAAAATAGGGATCTAGGAACGCGTGCACGATAAATATAATAGTTGCTACAACAATTACTGAAACCCAATACTTTCTTTTTTCCGAAGCTAAAATAAGATCTTTACCCATTTCATTTCTATACTTCCATAAAACGTATACTAATAGTAGAACACCAATACATGTACTTCCATGTTGCATATATTTATAAACAGAGATACCGTACCATTCTCTTTGTAATAATGGTATTTTCATAACGAAATAGCCTGTCTTATGAGTGAATGCATCCCAAACAACATGCGTGAGCATACCGAATAATGCAGAATAGCAAAATACAAAGAATTCTTTCCAGGTATGTAGCCCCCACCTCTCATCTATTGCATATGAATAATAACCAGCAAACGGTTTAGGTAAATGCGTTATAAACGGCTTTTTTAAAATGTAGTGATATATGTATGCGAGTAGAAATACAAGCGGTAAATTTAAATATAAGAACCCGAGCCATTTATGGCCAATAACACCATACGGTCTAAAGTGTAAAAAATATTCAAAGTCAGGCGCCATACTACCTAATGTAAGAGCCGTTACTGAAATATGTTTAGAATGCTTTTTCGCAAAAGGAAGAACTGCTGCTGGATGTGCAAATGTAAACGGCATACTTTAACTCCTTCTCACATTTTCAATAGAATACCATATATCATAACGAGAGAATGGATCTTCATGCAATATTTATTTTCACATTGGAATATGATAGTTTAAATGATATAATCCACATAAAATATTCAGAAAATAAGGAAGGAATTCAGGTGTCATTAACACTTGTATTTGCCGCCTTTTTAGAATCAAAATCCGTTATGAATTGAGGTTTATATATTGATTGACGTACCCTTTTTACAAAATGTTACATTAAAAAAAGAAAATATCCCTAGTTTTTCCGCATATCCTTACTGCTTACCTGCTATCCGAACATTACAATCACTAGTTTTTCATCCAAATGTAACATTCATTATTGGAGAAAATGGAACGGGTAAATCAACATTACTTGAAGGAATTGCAATTGCGTTAGGCTTTAATGCAGAAGGTGGAACGAAGAATTTCCGCTTTAGCACTAACGATTCACATTCATCTTTACATGAATACCTTCGAATTTCCAAAAGTTTCAATACACCAAACGACGGTTTCTTTCTTCGCGCTGAATCATTTTATAACGTTGCTTCTTATATTGATGAAATAGATGCTATAAAATCTTACGGCGGCGTTTCACTACACGAACAATCTCACGGCGAATCATTCTTTTCCTTATTTATGAACCGTTTTTCAGGACAAGGTTTATACATTTTAGATGAGCCTGAGGCAGCTTTATCACCAATGAGACAACTTTCCATGCTTATTCGAATGCATGAGCTAGTGGAACAAGGTTCACAATTTGTTATTGCGACGCATTCTCCTATTTTAATGGCCTACCCTGAATCCACTATATATTCTTTAACACAAGAAGGGATTCACGAATCCACATTAGAAGAAACTGAGCATTACCAAACGACGAAACTTTTCTTTGAAAATCGTGATCGATTATTTCATCATCTATTTGAGTCGTAAAAAAAGAAGCAGCAATAGCTGCTTCTTTTTTATAGTGCTTCTATAAATAAGGCAACCCCGATACCGCCACCGACGCATAAAGAGGCAATTCCTTTTTCTAACCCACGTCTTTTTAATTCGTGAATTAAACTTACTGTAATACGAGCCCCTGTACAACCAATTGGATGCCCAAGTCCTACGCCACTACCGTTTACGTTCACTTTTTCACGGTCTAAGCCTAACTCTTTCTCTACAGCTAAATATTGAGCCGCGAAAGCTTCATTAATTTCAAGTAAATCTGCATCTTCCAATGACCAATCTACTTTTTCTAAACCTTTACGAATTGCTGGTGCTGGTCCAATACCCATAATTTTCGGGTCTACTCCAGCTACTGAATATCCAACAATTCTAGCTAACGGTTGTAAGCCTTTTTCTTTCGCTTTTTCTTCGCTCATTAATACTAGAACTGCACTTCCGTCATTCAGGCCAGATGCATTACCTGCAGTTACAGACCCATCTTTACGGAATGCTGGTTTTAACCCTGCTAATTTTTCCGCTGTAATATCTGCACGTGGATGCTCATCCTTCGAAAATACTACTTCTTTTCTACGTTCTTTTATTGTAATAGGAACAATTTGATCGTCAAAGTGTCCAGACTCGATTGCCTTCAGTGCCAATGTATGACTGCGAAGAGCAACTTCATCTTGTTCCTCTCTTGTAATTTCATATTGTTCAACTAAATTTTCCGCTGTTTCACCCATCATAATATGGTGAATCGGATCTTCTAACACTTCCCACACCGTATCACGAATTTCTCCGTGCTGTAGACGTTGTCCCCAGCGGTGCTGTTTCAATGCATAAGGGCTCGAACTCATCGCTTCTACTCCACCTGCAACAACAACATCACTTACACCTAATTGGATTTGCATTGCAGCTGACATAATTGCTTGCATACCTGAAGAACATTGACGTTGGATTGTATATCCCGTAACTGTGTCAGGAAATCCTGCCGCTAATGCAGCTGTTCTCGCTGTATTTGCTTCATCAGTTCTTTGAATACAATGACCTAAAATTACTTCATCAACTTCATGTGGTTCTACCCCGCCTCGTTTTACAGCTTCCTGAAGTACAGGAACAGCTAATTCTACTGGCGTTACATTTTTTAGCGCTCCTCCAAAAGTTCCAATTGGCGAACGAACTGCAGCTGTAATAACAACATTATGCATTTTGTACTTGCCCCTCTCTTATGTACCCTAGTAAGTTTTTAGGTGAAATTCCATAAGATGTATATCTATAACTATCATACTATAAACATACTAAAAAATCAAAATATTTAATATAATAAAAATAGAAGGAATTAACCTTCTATTCTGTCAGTGCATATAAAAACTTTTGCAAAATTTTCTCTGTCGTTTCATTCAATTTTGGCAACTTATCTACTGGAAAATATTGAAGTTTCAACCCTTCATGATCGAGCTTTAATTCCCCGCTCACATGATGTGCCTGATACAGATGAATGACATTGAAAATTTCATCGCCATTCGGATGACGGAAATATACTTCTTTTCCTGATAGAACACCAAGAAATTGCATTATTTTTGCAGTTAACCCCGTTTCCTCAAATAACTCTCTACGTGCCGTTTCTTCTGTCGTTTCACCCAGTTCCATCGCCCCGCCAGGTACACCCCAATCATATGTATCTGAACGATATTGAAGCAATACTTCTTGTTTATCATTTAATATAATGATTGCTGATCCTACGAGAATAAGCGGTCTTGTACCAACGACTTTTCGTAACTCTTCAATATACCCCATATGTAAATTCCCCTTTCCCTAACCTCCCTTATCATAACAAAATTTCTCTCTTTTTGTTCATGTAATTTTAAAGAAAAAAAGGAAGCTTTCGCCTCCGTTTTTTCATCTTTATTTCTTAAAACTTTCATATTTTACAGCTTCAAAAGCTTCCTCAATTTCATCATTACGATAATGGACATATGTAAAACGACCCAATTCTACTAATCTTGCTATTTCCTGTAACGCTTTATGCTGCTCATATGTTTCTTTCAGCTTAATATGTACATAAAACTTCATTAAAGGATGTTCATATAAAGGTTCTCCCACCTCTACATATACATCTTCAACCCCTTGTACAACTCTTACATAACTCGCAAATTGATAAAGTGCTTCTCTGTCTGAAACGATTTTTAATGTATACATATATTCTCCCCCTTTCCTTTACTATATCAAAAAGACGACCATACCATGTTATAGAACTATGAAATTTTTTCGACTTGTCATCTATATATTCAATAAAGAAGGCGTTTATCCATACATGACATCTTTTCCCCACATATATTATAGGAAGAACTTTTTTTCATTTGAGGTGTTCCTTATGGATCCATACGTCAATATATGTATTTGCATTACTCCCGGCGCCGATATTTCTGATGACCGCATCGCAAAAGATTTAGCTGTTGCAGAATCAATTTGGCACCCCATTATATTTCAAATTCAAGAAGTAATTGTATTAAATGAACTTTTCCGTTTTTTTGACCGTGAAATCAGTTATAAAAATTCCATTCAAAGTCAAGAAAAGTTGGCATCCTTTTTCCAAACATGTGTAAATGAAGCTCCTGAATGCGACCTTTATATTTGTTATATTGGCAGTGATTATTTCAAAGAAACAGCAGTAATTGCCTGCGCTTATTCTTTAGCAAAACAACAGCAACTTACTGGCTATATCGTTTTAACAAATTCGGCTGCCCCTATGAAAAATATATATACGCTCGCTCACGAAATCGGTCATATTTTATTTACAAGACGTATTCATGGAAAACTTACTCATGCAGATCCTCATTCTCCAACCGGCTCGGAGCACCACCCTTCTCCAACAAATCTTATGTATCCGATAGTCCCTCGTCCAGAAAACGTTCATATTCATTCCTTATTAACAGCAGAACAAAAAGCGCTCTCTTTACAAAGCTCTTTATTACAAAGAAAAAAACAGTAACCCTCATGTTACTGTTTAAAACAACTTATTCCAATCAACAAAACAAATCCCGGCTGCTAGAAATAAAAATAGACAACTAAATGTAAATGTAATCCCTCTAAAAATCCCTATATAATATTTCTTTGGAAATAATTTTTGGTATATCCAGAGCAGCCGCTTTTTATTGAATTTCTAGTTCATACTTTTTCTTTCTTCAATTTTTAAAGACCATTTCATTAATCCATATATACTTCCATACATAAGTAAGACCTTTGTAATTCCCCAAAATACATTACTTTCTTCTAAGTCTTTAAATAAGAACATAATCATAAGAGGAACAATTAGTACAAAAACACCCATCCAGCCAAGAACATATACTTCACCAATAAGAAGTAATAAAAAGATAATTGCTGCTAATATATATGTTTGCATTGTCGCCAATTGCAATACAGGTGTCCCATACCATTTATTCATAAACATCAATAACACCAATAATAAAATAGGAACCATTACTATTACATAAATCATTCCAAATTCTACTAATTTACTTTTAAAAGAAGACATTCTAAATGCAACAATCGTTCCAATAATCGTAATGATTAAAACGATAGGATAACCAATTAACTGTACATTTGTTAACGTAAATTGTTGATCGGGGCTTCCAAATAAAATATTTGTCAGTAACCAATATCCACCAATACCAATAATCATCCCTAAAATACTTTTTATGCTCCCGCTTTTATCCTTCTCCATCTCTTTCGCTAATTCTTCCGCATACTCTTTTGGTGAGTCACCAAATATGTCACTTACTGTCTTTCCCTTTTTTTCACCTTCTATTAAATGAAGCTCTGCATCTTCTAGAAAAGCGTCCACATCTTCTTCTTTAATCCCTTTTGTTATTAAATATACTTTCGTATCGATTAAAAACTTTTCACCTTCTTTAGAAATCTTCATTATAACCCCTCCCTTATTTAACCATTTCTCTTCTATTCGTCTTCATCATAATTTCAAGGAAGATTAAAATAAACAAACTTCCGTATAAACATATAATTTGAAATAACATTGGCACGAGATCTTCTGATGTAAATGTTTTAAATAGTAACATAATCGAAAGTGGAATAATTAAATATAAGTTTTTAAACCATCCATCAAAATACATATTTACCGCTACTGTAATGATAAAAATACCACCAGCCAATAAATAACTTTGCATTTGATTGAATATAAACATTTTTGTAGGATATATCACATCTAGTACCATAATGACTCCCATTAAAAACATTGGCGCTATCATTACTAAAAACCACGTTTTTGAAAAACTTGTTACAAAAGTCATTTTGCGAAGTAGAAAATTAGGACCTATAACAACTAAAATAAATGAAAAACTATAACCGATACACTGAATAAGTGAAATCTGTAACATTCCATGGTTCACTATTAAGATAGAAGCAATAATCCAAAACGATACGATATTCATTACTGTAAAACCAATTTGCTTCCACGTTTCCTGTCTATCCCTTTCCATCACTTTTACAAGTTCATTTGCATATTCTTTCGGTGAGCTTCCGAAAATATCTTCTACACTCTTCCCCTCACTCGCCATTGTAAAACCATACTTCGCTAGCTTTTCACTCATTTCATAACCGTATATTTCGCCTTCAGAAATAATAGCAAGTAAGCATCCTTCTAAAATCCCTTTCAGCATTTGACTTGTCGACATAATTCAAATCCTCCTAACAATATTTTTTTCCAAATGTTTGCAGGAATTTCATTATAGCTTCTCTAAATAGAGCACTATGAAAACTTTATTATGAAGGGATGTTTTTCATCATGGTTACAAATCGAGTTGTCTTTTTAACAGGTGCTGCAAGTGGTATTGGTTATGAAATGGGAAAGGCTTTTGCAAAAGAAGGTGCAAAAGTTGTGATTACCGATCGACTTGAAGAACGTGCAAAAGAAGCTGCTGAACAATTACAAAATGAAGGTTTTCAAGCTATCGGTTTAAAATGTGACGTTACATCTGAAGAGGAAATTACAGCAGCAATTTCTCAAACAGTTGATCATTTCGGTTCATTACATATATTAATTAACAACGCAGGAATGCAACACGTTTCACCCATTGAAGACTTTCCAACTGAAAAGTTCGAGCTACTAATTCAAATTATGCAAATTGCTCCGTTTATCGCAATTAAGCATGCCTTTCCGATTATGAAACAACAAAAATATGGTCGTATTATTAATGTCGCTTCTATTAACGGCCTTGTCGGATTTGCTGGAAAAGCTGCCTACAATAGTGCAAAACATGGCGTAATTGGATTAACAAAAGTTGCTGCTTTAGAAGGTGCTACGCATGGTATTACTGTTAATGCCCTTTGCCCTGGTTATGTCGATACCCCTCTTGTACGTAATCAACTACAAGACTTAGCTACTACACGAAATGTACCACTTGAAAATGTTTTAGAAGATGTTATTTATCCACTCGTCCCACAAAAGCGCTTATTACAAGTACAAGAAATCGCTGATTATGCGATGTTTTTAGCGAGTGAAAAAGCTAAAGGTATAACGGGACAAGCTGTTGTTATAGATGGTGGTTATACCGCTCAATAAAAATAAAGTTTGCTCAAGAAGAGCAAACTTTATTTTTATTCCCGAGGATCTTCGTACTTTAGTAATTGCCGCGGGAGCTTCTCAATTGCAACAATTACCCCCTCTAGTTTACTTTCAATACGGTGGAGTAAATATAATGTTACAACAATCGGAAACCCTACATTACCTATCATCTTGATCCACTCTTCCATCCTCTTCCCCTCCTTTCATTATATAAGTAAGAGAAAACACTGCATTTAGGCATAAAAAAACAAGCTATTATGTATTAGCTTGTTTTTCAAATAATGATGCAATTTCTCGTTTATAGTCCCCGCGTATAATACCTTTCTCAGTAATAATTCCTGTAATTAATTCATTCGGCGTTATGTCAAATGCTGGATTATAAACATCCGTTCCAATTGGTGCTACTTGTTTTCCAAAGATTTTCGTAACTTCTGTTTCATCTCTTTCTTCAATAATAATTTCAGCTCCAGTTTCTTTCGTAACATCAAATGTTGACAGTGGAGCAGCAACGTAAAATGGGATATTAAAGTGCTTTGCTAAAATAGCTAAATTCATTGTCCCTATTTTATTTGCCGTATCTCCATTTGCGACAATTCGATCCGCCCCTACAATAATTGCATTTATTTCTTTCGTTTGAATAGCATAAGCTGCAGTATTATCTGTAATAAGGGTCACATCAATATTTGCTTGCTTCAATTCCCAGGTCGTTAAGCGACCACCTTGTAAAACTGGTCTCGTTTCACACGCATATGCATGTAAACGCACACCTTTCTCTTTTCCAATATAAAAGGGAGCTAATGCAGTTCCATATCTGGCAGTTGCGATACTTCCAGCGTTACAGATTGTTAAAATATTATCGCCATCTTTAAAACATGTTAACGCATATTCCCCAATATTTCGGCACACCTCTTCATCTTCCTGCTGAATGCGAAGCGCTTCTTCTTCTAATGTTTTTTGTGCTTCTTTTATTGTAGTAATCTCTCGAATAGATTCTCTCATACGATCAATTGCCCAAAATAAATTTACTGCTGTCGGGCGTGACGTTCCTAAATAATTACAATCTCTATTAAACTTCTTTTGAAATTCTTCAATATGTACAGTGTTATATTTTTTTGATGCAAGCGCCAAGCCAAATGCAGCTACAATTCCAATTGCAGGCGCTCCTCGTACTTCTAACATTACGATGCTTTTCCAAACCTCTTCAATAGTCGTCAATGTTTTGTATTCTGTGCTATGCGGCAATTTCGTTTGATTTAATACCGCAATTGCATCACCTTTCCAGCTTACAGATCTCGGAACAGTAACAATTGTACTCACGCTTTTACGCCCCCTGAAACTGTCTGTTGAAATAATGTTCGAAACAGTTGAATATCAGCACTTTTAGATTCATATTTTATTAGTTCTTTACCTAAGGATAGCGCTTGTTTCTTAGCTTGAATTCTTGTTTCTTTATTTTCTATTTCATCTAAATCTGCTACATGAGCTAAACCAATTGTTCTACGAATCAGTTCACATCCGGCAAATCCAACTGCATCAGTAAAGATATTTTGCAAAATAATTGGTAACCATTGTTTTTCTTTCGTATATGCTTCTACACCTTCTCCAATCCATAACTTTGTAAAAGTTTCTACAAAATAACTCCACGTCTTTTCTATATGGAAAAATAGTACACTTCTTTTTTCTTCTTCTCTAGATAAAGCATTTAATAATAGATTTGCAATAAATTGACCTATGTCAAATCCAAATGGGCCATATGTCGCAAATTCTGGATCAATCACTTTCGTTTCAGAAGGTGACGAAAAAATACTACCAGTATGTAAATCACCATGAATAAGAGTTTCTTTTCTTGTTAAGAACTTATATTTATATTGTGCTACTTTTAGTTTTAAAGTTTTATCACTCCAAAGTTCATCAACCACGAGCTGTAAATCTGGCTCATAATCATTTGTATCATAATGTCCAAACGGATCTGTAAACACTAAATCCTCTGTAATTTTACAAAGGTCTGGATTTACAAAGGTACCTTCTAGTACCCTCTTCTCTTCTGACTGTAAACCAAAATCTGAAGTATAAAATAAAACATGTGCTAGAAAACGGCCGATATGCTGGGATAAAAGCGGATATTCTTCTCCGTCTATTAATCCTTTTCTTGTAATTGTTAGTCTTGATAAGTCTTCTATTACCGTTATCGCTAACTCTTCATCATGACTGTACACTACTGGAACATAATCCGGTACATACTGCGCAAAAATTTGTAATGCCTTGCTTTCAATCGTTGCTCTTTTTATAGACAATGGCCAGCTTTCACCAACTACTTTCGCATAAGGCAGTGCTTGTTTTATTATAATTGATTTCTCTCCATCATCTAATTTGAACACGTAATTTAAGTTTCCGTCTCCAATTTCATGACAAACGACATTTGCCTTCGCTTCAAAATAGCCATGATCTTTCGCATATTGTACAGCTGTTATTTCTGTTAATGAATAATATCCCATCGTCTTCTCCCCCTTTTTAAATTCAGAGGTTTTTCTAACATAGAAAAACCTCTTTCCACTAAGAAAGAGGTTTGAAGTTTATCTTCTCCCCTCTTATCTGCCAGAAAGTTTTACTTTCTGCTGGAATTAGCACCGTGCCTTTTGGCGTAATAAACGCCCCATTTCACAATGGTATTACGGTCGGTTGCTGGGCTTCATCGGGCCAAATCCCTCCACCTGCTCTTGATAAGAGTTGTATAATTTTTTGAATTTTTAACTTTATGTTGAAGACTATACCAAGAATAAAAATCACTTGTCAACATTTTATTTGTATAATTCTGGACGGCGATCCGCAAAAACTGGAATTCCTTTACGTACTTCTTTAATTTTCTCGAATTCAAGCTCTCCAAATAAAATTGATTCCTCTTCATTCGCCTCTACTACAACTTCACCCCAAGGGTCCACAATTAAAGAATGACCCGCAAATACATTATTTGGATCCTTTCCTGCTCTATTACACGCAACAACATAACACTGATTTTCAACTGCTCTTGCTTGCAATAGCAAACGCCAATGTGCTAAACGAACTAATGGCCATTCTGCTACAACAAATAATACTTTTGCCCCTTTAGCAGTATGGACACGCATCCACTCTGGAAAACGAATATCATAACAAATTGTTCCAGCGCATTCGACATCATCTAGCTTAAATTCGCCCGTACCATTACCGGCTATTAAATATTTATGTTCATCCATAAGCTGAAATAAATGTACTTTACTATATTCGTTGACTAGCTGTCCTTCATTATTTACAACATACATCGTATTTGTAACGCCTTGCTCTGTTTGCTTTGCTATAGAACCACCAACAATATGTATATCATATTGCTTCGCCCATTCTATTAACTTTTCTTTCGTTTCCACTCCATCCCTATCTGCAATTTCAGAAAGTCTCGTTAAATCATATCCTGTTGTCCATAGTTCTGGTAAGACGATAACATCTGGCCTTTCCTTCATAGCTTCGCTTATTTTATTTTTAGCATTCTCAATATTTTTTTCTACATCTCCAAAAACAATATCCATTTGAATACATGCGACTTTCATTTTTTCAGCCCCATTCTTATTTTTTTCTTTACAAAATACTGGAAAGATTATATCATTTGTCACTAGAATTGTAACAACTTTCAAAAGAGGTGGAAAGTATGAAATTATTTAAACCTTCTGAGATAGTAACATCATTGCCAACACAATTTTTCGCTTCACTTGTTGCAAAAGTTAACAAAGTCGTTGCAGCTGGTCACGATGTTATTAATCTAGGTCAAGGTAATCCAGATCAACCAACACCGCAGCATATCGTAAAAGCTTTACAAGATGCTGCCGAAAAGACCATTCATCATAAATATCCGCCATTTCGCGGACATGAAAGCTTAAAGGAAGCCGTGGCTACATTCTATAAACGTGAATACGGCGTCGAATTAAACCCCAAAACTGAAGTTGCTATTTTGTTTGGCGGGAAGGCTGGACTAGTAGAATTACCGATTTGTTTTACAAATCCTGGTGATACGATTCTCGTTCCGGATCCAGGTTATCCAGATTATTTATCCGGGGTTGCTTTAGCAAAAGCACACTTTGAAACAATGCCGCTTATTGCAGAAAATAACTTTTTACCAGATTATACGAACATTGATGACTCTATTGCAGAGCGTGCAAAATTAATGTTTTTAAACTATCCAAATAATCCTACCGGTGCTACTGCATCAAAAGATTTTTTTGATGCAACCATTCACTTTGCTAATAAACATAATATATTAGTTGTTCACGATTTTGCTTATGGCGCTATCGGATTTGATGGTCAAAAACCTGTTAGTTTCTTGCAAGCAGATGGTGCGAAAGATATAGGAATTGAAATTTACACATTATCAAAAACTTTCAATATGGCTGGCTGGCGCATCGCTTTTGCTGTAGGGAATGAAAGTGTGATTGAAACAATTAACCTATTACAAGATCATATGTATGTTAGTATATTCGGTGCAGTTCAAGATGCTGCTCGAGAAGCGCTATTAAGTTCACAGTCTTGCGTAATAGACCTTGTAAATAGTTACGAATCTCGAAGAAACGCTCTTATTTCAGCCTGTCACTCAATTGGTTGGAATGTAGACATTCCAAAAGGATCATTCTTTGCATGGCTTCCCGTTCCAAAAGGATATACCTCTGAGCAATTTTCTGATATTTTACTAGAAAAAGCACATGTCGCAGTTGCTCCTGGTGTTGGATTTGGTAAGCATGGGGAAGGGTATGTCCGTGTTGGTCTCTTGCATGCAGAAGATAGATTACGAGAAGCCATTAATCGAATTGATAAATTAAATTTTTTCAAAAAGTAATTGACAACACGAAAAATATCTGACAAAATTCAGTTATCTTAAAAATTTAAACATTTCTAAATACTTCTTATCAAGAGCAGGTGGAGGGACGAGCCCGACGAAACCCGGCAACCGATCTACAATGTAGACACGGTGCTAATTCTCGCAGCATTACGCTGACAGATAAGGAGCTGGTTGTAAAAAAACCTCTCCTTAGCTGAGAGGTTTTTTTATTTAACTAGGAGGTTATAACAATGAGCGGAATTATAGCGACGTATTTAATCCATGATGATTCACATAACTTAGAAAAAAAAGCTGAGCAAATTGCACTCGGTTTAACAATTGGCTCTTGGACTCATTTGCCACACTTATTGCAAGAACAATTAAAGCAGCATAAAGGCAACGTCATTCATGTTGAGGAATTAGCTGAACATGAATATACCAATTCGTATTTACGTAAAAAAGTAAAACGCGGAATTATTAAAATCGAATATCCGCTATTAAACTTCAGTCCAGATTTACCAGCGATTTTAACGACTACATTTGGAAAGCTATCACTTGATGGCGAAGTAAAACTAATTGACTTAACTTTTTCAGACGAGTTAAAAAAACATTTTCCTGGTCCAAAATTCGGGATAGATGGTATTCGAAATCTTTTACAAGTGCATGATCGTCCCCTTTTAATGAGTATTTTTAAAGGAATGATTGGACGAAACATTGGGTATTTAAAAACGCAATTACGCGATCAAGCAATTGGTGGTGTAGATATAGTAAAAGATGATGAAATATTATTTGAAAATGCATTAACACCACTTACGAAACGCATTGTATCTGGAAAAGAAGTTTTACAATCTGTCTACGAAACATACGGTCATAAAACGTTATATGCCTTAAATTTAACAGGACGAACTTTTGATTTAAAAGAAAATGCTAAACGTGCAGTGCAAGCTGGAGCTGATATTCTATTATTTAACGTATTTGCTTACGGACTAGATGTACTACAATCACTTGCAGAAGATGATGAAATCCCAGTTCCTATTATGGCACATCCTGCTGTAAGTGGTGCTTATTCAGCATCCAAGTTATATGGAGTTTCATCACCATTATTACTTGGAAAGCTACTACGTTATGCTGGGGCTGACTTTTCATTATTCCCATCTCCATACGGAAGTGTTGCGCTAGAAAAAGAGGAGGCTCTTGCTATCTCAAAATATTTAACTGAAGACGATGCATTTTTCAAGAAGAGCTTTTCTGTTCCGTCTGCTGGTATTCATCCTGGTTTCGTTCCCTTTATTGTACGAGATTTCGGTAAAGATGTTGTTATTAATGCTGGCGGCGGGATACACGGACATCCAAATGGAGCGCAAGGCGGC
Organism: Bacillus sp. RB3; assembly: GCF_030164735.1. NCBI lineage: Bacteria > Bacillati > Bacillota > Bacilli > Caryophanales > Bacillaceae > Bacillus > Bacillus sp. RB3. Next base: position 156,590 of record NZ_JASNGE010000005.1, on the reverse strand, counting down.
GGTAAAGCTTTCCGTACTGCAATTGATGCTACTTTGCAAAATAAACCACTCCATGAAGTAGACGACATAAATTTGCATAGTGCACTACAAATATGGGGAAATCCCTCTTATGAGGTGAAATTATGAGTATTCAAGTATTTTGTGATTTCGATGGCACGATTACAAATAATGATAACATTATGTCCATTATGGAAAAATTCGCACCACCAGAAGCCGAAGAAGTAAAGAATAAAATTTTATCACAAGAACTATCCATTCAAGAAGGTGTTTCTCGATTATTTCAATTAATACCTACTAATCTGCACGATGATATTATTCAATTTTTAATAGAAACTGCTGAAATCCGTAGTGGTTTTCATGAGTTTATACAATTCGTAAAGGAAAATAACATTTCTTTTTACGTGATATCAGGTGGAATGGATTTCTTCGTCTATCCACTCTTACAAGGAATCATTCCAAAAGAGCAAATTTATTGTAATGAAACAGACTTTTCAGCAGAGTTTATTACAGTTAAATGGCCTCATTCTTGTGATGATCATTGTCATAATCATTGCGGATTATGTAAATCATCATTAATCCGTAAATTAAGTGATACAAATGACTTTCATATTGTAATTGGAGATTCTATTACTGATTTACAAGCCGCGAAACAAGCTGATAAAGTATTCGCTCGCGATTTTCTTATTACAAAGTGTGAAGAAAATCATATTGCTTATACACCGTTTGAAACGTTTCAAGATGTGCAAGCTGAATTAAAACTTTTGTTGGAGGTGAAGGCATGAAACAACTTTTTCGTCAATGGTATGACTTAAGCGAGTTAAAAAAAGAGTTAACAACACGAAATTGGTTTCCAGCAACAAGTGGTAATATTTCTATAAAGGTTAGCCATGAACCACTTACTTTTCTTATTACAGCAAGCGGTAAAGATAAAACAAAAACCACTCCAGATGATTTTCTATTAGTAGATCATGTAGGAGTTCCCGTTTTAGAGACTGAATTACGCCCTTCAGCAGAAACAATATTGCATACACACATTTATAACAATACGAATGCCGGGTGCGTACTTCATGTTCATACAACTGATAATAATGTCATCACAAATTTATATAGTGATGCAGTCACCCTTCAAAATCAAGAAATTATTAAAGCACTCGATATTTGGGAAGAAGGTGCAACAATTCAAATTCCTATTATTGAAAACCATGCCCATATCCCAACGCTTGGAGAAAACTTCCGAAAGCATATACAAGGAGATTCGGGTGCAGTATTAATCCGTAACCACGGTATTACTGTATGGGGCCGAGATAGCTTTGATGCAAAGAAGAGATTAGAAGCTTATGAGTTTTTATTCCAATTTCATATAAAACTATTATCAATTCAAGGAGGCGTTTCTAATGGCGCAAATTCGTATTCATGAAGTAAATACTCGTATTGAAAATGAAGTGGAAGTATCTAAATTTCTACAAGAGGAAGGCGTTTTATATGAGAAATGGAATATTTCTAAACTTCCTACTCATTTAAATGAAAATTATTCGTTAACAGATGAAAACAAAGCTGAAATATTAGCTGTGTTTTCAAAAGAAATCGCTGATGTTTCAGCACGCCGTGGTTATACAGCACATGATGTAATTTCACTTTCAAATAGCACCCCTAACCTTGACGAATTATTAATTAATTTCCAAAAGGAACACCATCATACAGATGACGAAGTTCGCTTTATCGTCAGTGGTCATGGCATTTTCGCTATTGAAGGTAAAGATGGGAAATTCTTTGATGTTGAACTTGAGCCAGGCGATTTAATATCTGTTCCTGAAAATGCAAGACATTATTTTACCTTGCAAGATGATCGCCAAGTTGTAGCTATTCGTATTTTTGTGACAACTGAAGGCTGGGTTCCAATCTATTAAGGTAGTTAGTTGAATAAAAGGACTTGGACCCCCTTTTCCAAACTTTTATTCACTCTACATATATACATCCTCCTATGGAACAGGCTTATTTCATTTTGAAATAAGCCTGATTTTTTATTTACTTGAAAGTACTATTTCATCACAAATTTAACATCTTGATTTTTCAAGTGCATTTTTCGAACATTTATTGAATTTTTTCTGAAAATTCTGTTTTATATGTGATATACTACAATTAACTAAGAAGGAAAATAATATCGCAAACAGAGGGGGATAATCATGAGCTTACTTATCGCACTTATACTTGGAGTTACATGTGGAGCATTTCCTGTTATTTTAGGAGCTATTATGGAAGAGTTAGAAATTGGTGTTTTAGGATTTGTCGCATCTTGTGTAAGCGCTTTATTATTTGGTTTATTCGGCGCTATTCCTGTTTCAATTCTGTGTGCTTTTTATATAATACGCCATGCTCGTACAAAACAATTTGGCCCTAATCACATCGCACAAATTATCCCGTTCCCGGTTGAACGATGCCGCCGGGCTTCTAACTTATAATTATAAAAATTAAAGATGACTAAATAAATAAAAGTCCTCATTTGAGGACTTTTATTTATTTTCTTCTAGAAATTGAAACAATTCTTGTAGATGTAGGGCATCTTCACCATAGCTAATAGATACATAAAATATGCCGTCAATCTCAGCTTGCATATAAAGATCCACTCCATCACGATCATATTTCAATGCTAAATAAAACTCCATTTCTTCTAACATCTTTTTTGAGGTTCGAATTACATAATGCCCCTTCTCATCTCTTCCATATTCAAATTCTGGTTCAAAATCATATTTTTGTTTAAAAGCTTCTTTTTGTCTTTCATTAATTTGCATACAAGTAGCTCGCTGTACAGTATCAATCATCTCATCAAACTTTTGAAGGTCCACCTCGTTTACCCCCTTATATATTTTTTATATAATACTTGTGTTCCACTATTTTCTTCGCCATCCTTAATTAACTCTTCATACAATTCTTTCGCCAAACTTAAGCCTGGGACTGGTAATTGTAATTTTTCTGCTTCCTCTAAAGCAATTTTCATATCTTTCATAAAATGCTTTACATAAAATCCTGGCTCAAAGTCTCCTTTTAACATTCGAGGAGCTAAATTACTTAATGACCAGCTACCTGCTGCTCCTGTTGAAATACTCTCTAACACTTTATCTGGATTCAGTCCAGCCTTCTTCGCGTAAGCAACAGCTTCACATACTCCAATCATATTGGAAGCAATGGCAATTTGATTGCACATTTTTGTATGTTGTCCACTCCCAGCTGGTCCTTGTAATTGAATGTTTGTTCCTAACTTTTCAAGTAAAGGTAAGCATCTATCATATATTTCTTTCTCTCCACCTACCATAATTGCGAGTTTTGCTTCTTTCGCGCCAACATCTCCTCCTGAGACAGGTGCATCTAACGTATATATTTTTTTGCTTTTTGCAACTTCATTAATACGTTTTGCTAAAGTAGGTGTAGATGTCGTAAAGTCAATTGCTATCGTACCTTCTTTTGCATGTTCTATAATTCCTTCTATACCAAAATACACTTCTTCTACATCATGTGGATATCCAACCATTGTCATTACAATATCAACTTGCTTCACTAACTCTTTTGGCGTATTACACCAATTTGCACCAGCTTGCACTAAAGAATCTGTTTTTGCTTTCGTTCTATTATATACATATACTTTATGACCATCTTGCATTAAGTGATAAACCATACTTTTTCCCATTACGCCAATACCAATGAAACCTATTGATACAGTTTTATGTTCCATTTTCTCATCCCCTTTGTTCTAATAAATCATTTACCATCTTTCGGAACTCTTTATTAAAGTCATCATCCATACTATTTTTCACATTTGAAAATAACATAACAAAAATTCCTTTTTCTTTATTAAAATTATTGAAAGTATTCCAACCAGATAACACACCATGATTATGAAAATAATCTGGATATATATAAAAACTAAATGCATATTTCCGTTCTGCTGAAGGCGAAAACATTGCTTGTATACTTTGTTCAGAAAGAAGTTTTCCATTTATAATTGCTTCGTCTAACTTCTTCATATCTCCAACTGTCGTATACATCTCACCACAACCATATAGCCAATCCATGCCTAACTTCTGCGCTGGTACAAGCTCTTTATCTTTTTTCACATAACCCTTTGCAAAATTTTTATCTCCAGGTACCATATTTCCCATACCGGATTCATACATATCTGCTTTTATAAATATGTTTTCTTTTATGTAATCTCCTAAAGGTTTTTTGGAGATATGTTCTATTATATAAGCAAGAACCATATAATTATAATCTGTATATCTCCAACCTGTTCCTGCAGGAAATTCTAAATTTTGACGTCCAATCCAATTAATTAACTGTAAACGGGAAGCAGCATTCACATTTCCTTTCGCATGTTCAGGTAAACCAGAGGTATGCGTTAATAAATGATATAGCGTAATATTTTTATTCTCCGGAAATGAAGGAATATATTTATTTACATTATCTTGAATATTCAATTTACCTTGTTCTTGCAACTGTAAAATAGATGTGGCAACAACTGTTTTCGTAATAGAACCGATACGATATTTTGTTTGAGGCGTATTTTCTATTTTATTTTGAACATCAGCATACCCATATCCTTTATTCAATATAACATGCTCTTTATCTGTTACCAAAACTGTTCCATTAAATTGCTTTCCGACTAAATATTGATCTAATTTTTGAGATATGCTAGCATAATCAATTTGTTGCTCTTCTTTTTCTTCTATATTCCCTTGTACTTCCGATTCAATAGTAGGATTCACTTTAGTTGTTAATACAGTGTTTTCCTTTATATTGGGGCTAACAAGAAAATAGTATACTCCGCCGCCAACTATAGCAGACAGTGAAGCCATCACCATTACTTTTTTTATCATATTGATCCTCCATAATTCCTTCGCTAAAAATTATCCCCCCTATTCTATTATCAAACAATAAAAAAAAATCGCAACAATTTGTTGCGAAAAATTACATTTTTTCTTTTCTATACACACATACTTGATTCTTTCCATTTTTTTTCGCTTCATATAATGCAATGTCCGCTCGTTGCATTAATTCTTCTCTTGTAGTTCCTTGTTCATATAACGCAACTCCAAAGCTAGCTGTTAACTTCGAAATTCCAGTAAATTGCTTTGTTTCAATAAAGAATCGTAATGACTCCGCAACTTGAAATGCTTCCTTTTCTACTGTATTTGTCACTAATATAATGAATTCTTCTCCTCCCCATCTTGCAAATACATGTTGCTGCTCCACTTTAGATTTCATAAGCTCTGCAAGTTGTATTAATGCTAAATCGCCAAAATCATGACCATATGTGTCATTAACTGTTTTAAAATTATCTATATCAAATAAAATGATTGCTATTTTCTCATCACTACGTATTACCTTTTCCCATTCTACCTCTAGTATTTGTTGAAACTTTAAACGATTATAAATCTCTGTCAATGAATCTATCATAGCAAGTCTTTCTTGTTCTTGATAGATTTCATCTAATTCTGTAATTTCCGTGCACTTTACAATAAATCTTGATAAATCTTCTGGCAATGGTGTCGCACGTAATAGAAAAGTAGATACTGCCCCTTCATAATTTAACATCTTAATTCTTCTACCACTAGATAAAGTATCGTCTAGCCATGTTATATCATGCGTCGTCGAGTAGTATCCATTTTCTCTAATAAAATGTTCAGCAAATACTAAATGTTGCTCACGATAGGCAAACAAATTTTCATATCCGAAAAAAGCTAAAAAATTTGTATTACAATCAACTATTTCATCATCTTCTACTATAAATAATAGATCATTTTGAAAATCAAACATCGTTTGAAGCAATTCCTGCTGCAAACTAACTTGCCTTACTAAAGAAAGTTGATACAAACTCTTATTCACTTCCTCTAACACTGCTTGCGGAGTTACAGGAGCTATTACAATATTACGTATTCCTAATGCAAGTACATCTGTGAATTCTTTTGTTATTTGTTGATCCCAAATGACAATGAATGTACTGTGCGGAGTATACATATTCTTTATATATTTTATTTGAGAATAATCTGTTACATACGTAATGATAATGTGTGGTTTCGTTCTTTGAAATAATAGTTCGCCCTCTTCAAAACTATTTGCTATAAACATACATTTTGGATGGATATTTTCTACCGTTTGTTGATGCTTACATCCATTTTCTATATAAAGGACATTTAACTGCAGATCTTGTAACACATTTTGGAAAACCGTATTCTCTAATAAAAAATGTAGTATGTTCATCACTAGTCTTCACTCACTTCATATATCTTGTTCTACTGAATTCCTCACAAACTTTTTTAAAAGACTGGTCTCCAATAAACTTTAATTTGTGAGAGATACATATTAACAAGCTAATTGAGAATGTTATCTTCGCTTTTCACTCTATAAATTCCTTTTTTAGTGTATGATTGTAGGAATTGTATCGTTTGTATGAATGCCCTAGCTAATTTTTAAAACTTGACAATTAAAATAAAGATATTATATTCTTAAATTCGATAACTTACAAAATGTAAGTAGTGTATATTATTTTTTTGAAAATAATTCGATATACAATTTGGAGGATATACAATGACAAACGACAACTTTTTTGACGTTCTATATGAACGCACATCTACACGTGCATTCAACCCAAATAAAGAAATCTCATCTACAGAATTACATGAGATTTTAAAAGCCGCAGCACAAGCACCTTCCGCTTGGAACTTACAACACTGGAAATTCCTTGTTTTTCAAGGCGAAGATGTACAAAAACGATTACACCCAATAGCTTATAACCAACAACAAATTCTTGATGCTTCTGCAGTAGTCGCTATTTTAGGCGATTTAGAAGCTTATAAAAATGTTGAGCCAGTATATGGTCCAATTGTAGAACAAGGATTTATGAAAGAAGAAGCAAAAGAACGCTTAGCTAAAAATATTGAATCTGCATATGCTCGTGAACAATTCCCAAGAGATGCTGCCTTTTCAAATGCATCTTTAGCAGCAATGCAACTTATGCTTGCAGCTAAAGCAACTGGTTGGGATACTTGTGCTATTGGTGGCTTCAATCCACAAGCACTGACAGACGAATTTAACGTTTCATCTCGTTACGTTCCAATTATGCTTATTACAATTGGTGAATCAACTTTAAAAGGCCACCCTGCACCTCGCATGAGCGTAGAGCAAGTGAGTGAGTGGGCAAAATAATAAAAAACGAAGGTAACTACGTTGCCTTCGTTTTTTATTTCCTGTCATACTTTTGTAATATTACTACAAATCATTCGACATTTATACTTATAGAAAAGTATATTCTATTCCCTCCTCATAAATAAACGTGACGTTTCGTGTCGAATTTTGTTAGGGTGTTGAAATATACCCGTGTATTTTTGTTACAATTGTGATACAATGATAACAAATAGATAACAAGAGAGGGATTTTCATTGAGTTCATACGGAAGCTTTATCGCACTTTTATGTTACATAGTAACTGTACTGCTTCTATATTTTATTGGTGATGCCGCAAACATCTCCATTTTACAATTTCCAAAAGAAGAAGCATTCCAATTAGAATCAGAAAAACATACTGCACGATCCATTGTGCCACTACTCCTAGCTCTTCCTGTATATATCATCGTTTTATATAAAAGTAAAAAAGTGTAAAGGCTACCCATTTCATTTATTTCGGTGGTTTTTACATTTTTTTGTTATATTCCCCCTATTTTAAACATCATTCCATACTAAACACCCAGCTAGTCATTTAAAATGAGAAAATCCCCTAGAAAAAATTCCACTCTCTGTCCAGTCACTAACTACCGAACTTACATAGATTATAAGTGTGAAGGGGGTGATGAGGATTATGTTTGGATCATTTGGATGCTGTGATAACTTTAGAGACTGTCATCATCGTGAAAGAGAGTGTGACCATCGCGAACATCGCGAGAAAGAGAGAGAAGTAGTTAGACCACAACAACCAGCTGTATGTAACGTACTTGCTAGCATTTCAGTTGGAACAGAGCTTTCTCTTTTAAGCATTAGAGGTAATGGCACTTTCAATAATGTAATTTTTGAAGGTTTCGCTAACGGTGTTGCTCTTTTCTCTGCTTTAGCTCGTAATAACAAAGATAACAAAGATAACAATAAAGACGATAAGAACAATCAAAATCGAAATACTTTTACTGGTATTTTACGTGTATGCCCAACTGATATCGTTGCAATCGCTATCTAATTCTGTCTCTTATCCTCGATAGTAAGCAAATAAGGTTTACTTTTCTCATAGAAAAAACCTGAGACCGATTTCAAATCGGCTCAGGTTTTTTTATTGATTATATGCTTTTAACTAGTTCAACAACTTCTTCAGCAGTTGACATCATTAATGCTTTTTCTGCTAATGTTTCCATTTCTGCTTTTGACAACTTGCTTAGCTGTGTTCTTGCAGGAAGAATAGATGTTGCACTCATACTGAACTCATCTAAACCTAATCCTAATAATAATGGGATAGCAAGTGAATCACCCGCCATCTCACCACACATACCAGCCCATTTGCCTTCTTTATGAGCAGCATCGATAACCATTTTTACAAGACGTAAAATAGATGGGTTATATGGTTGGTATAAGTAAGATACTTGTTCGTTCATACGGTCTGCAGCCATTGTGTATTGGATTAAATCATTTGTTCCGATAGAGAAGAAGTCAACTTCTTTCGCGAATTGATCTGCTAATACTGCTGAAGCTGGGATTTCAACCATCATACCAACTTCAATAGAATCAGAAACAGTTGTACCCGCTTCTACAAGTTTCGCTTTCTCTTCTAATAAAATCGCTTTCGCTTGACGGAACTCATCAAGAGTTGCAATCATTGGGAACATAATTTTTAAGTTACCGTATACGCTAGCACGAAGTAATGCACGAAGTTGTGTACGGAACACATCTTGCTCATCAAGACATAAGCGAATTGCACGGTATCCTAAGAATGGGTTCATTTCTTTTGGTAAATGTAAGTATGGAAGCTCTTTATCTCCACCGATGTCAAGTGTACGAACAACGACTGGTTGACCTTCTTTTACACCTTCAAGAACTGCTTTATACGCTTCGAACTGCTCTTCTTCTGTTGGAAGATTGTCACGGCCCATGTATAAGAATTCTGTACGGTATAAGCCAACGCCTTCTCCGCCATTATCGATAATACCTTGTACATCATTTGGTGTTCCGATATTTGCAACAAGCTCAACGTGATGTCCGTCACTTGTTACAGTAGCTTGGTCTTTTAATTTAGCCCATTCAGCTTTTTGCTCTTCAAATTTCGCTTTCTTTTCTTCAAACGAACGAAGAGTTTCTTCTGATGGGTTTACGATTACTTCTCCATCTAAACCGTCAATGATAACGATATCGCCGTTTTGGATTTTCTCCATAACAACTTTCGTACCAACAACAGCTGGAATTTCCATAGAACGAGCCATAATTGCAGAGTGAGATGTACGTCCACCGATATCAGTAGTGAAACCTTTTGCATACTTACGGTTTAACTGAGCTGTATCAGATGGTGTTAAATCTTCAGCAATGATGATTACTTCTTCAGAAATTGTACCAGGATTTGAGAAGTTAATTCCTAGTAAATGTGCAAGAACGCGTTTTGTTACGTCACGAATGTCCGCAGCACGTTCTTTCATATATTCGTTATCCATGTTTTCAAACATAGAAATAAACATTGATGCAACTTCATCCATTGCAAATTCAGCATTTACTTTTTCGCTATTTACTTTATCTTTTACTGGGTTTACTAGTTCTGGATCATTTAACACTAATAAATGTGCTTCAAAGATCGCAGCTTTGTCAGCACCTAGCTCAGCAAATGCGTGGTCCTTAATAGCTTCTAATTCAGTTTTTGCTTTCTCAAGCGCAGCGTCTAAGCGTGCAATTTCTGCAGCTTCGTTTGTAATTGATTTCTTTTCGATGTTAAATTCAGGATTTTCAAGTCTGAAAGCCTTTGCAATAGCAATCCCACTTGATGCAGCGATCCCTTGAATGTTAAGAGTCATTATTCTCCTAATCCTTCGTTTTTCATAGTTTCTTCGATAGCTGCTAGTGCTTGAGCTGCATCATCACCATTTGCAGTGATTTTAATTTCTGCGTTTTGTTGAATGCCTAAAGACATAACGCCCATGATTGATTTTAAGTTAACGTTCTTTCCGTTATACTCTAAGTTAATGTCAGAACCGAATTTGCTTGCAGTGTTTACAAGTAGAGTTGCTGGACGAGCATGAATTCCTGAGTCGCTAGTTACTTTAAAGATTTTTTCCATGATAATTTATCTCCTTTAAATTACAGTATTTTTTAGTTGTATAGACGTGAGTACTACACCATCTATTGTATATAATAGGCGATGTTCGGTCAACCACATCGCCTATTATAATTATAAACATTTTGCGTCAAATTCCTACTGAATGTCAATAATAGCGGTTTCGCCCTTCTTAACATTTCCATCTTTTTTCAATTCGACTTGTTGCCCTTGTTGTAAGTTTGTAAAGACAATTGGTGTAATGATAGATGGTGCATTTTCTTTTACAAATGCAAGATCTACTTTTAATAATGGTTGGCCTTGTTTCACCTTGTCGCCTTGTGCTACAAGCGCTTCAAAACCTTCACCATTTAATTTTACAGTATCAATACCGAAGTGGATTAAAATTTCTTTTCCGCCTTCAGATTGAATGCCAATCGCATGTTTTGTAGGGAATACATTGACAATCTCACCGTTCACTGGAGAAACTACTGTTCCTTCAGTTGGTTCAATTGCAAATCCGTCTCCCATCATTTTTCCTGAGAATACTTGGTCAGGCACTTCTGTAATTGGTAAGATTTTCCCTTCGATTGGTGATACAATTGTTTCATTTTCATCAACTTTTTGAGGAGTTTCTTCCACTTTTACAGGTTCTTCTTTTTCAACATGAGGTGTACGACCTGACATAATATCATGAATTTGTGATTTTAATGTGTCAGATTTCGGCCCGAAAATAGCTTGAATGTTATTTCCAACTTCAAGTACACCAGCTGCTCCAAGTTCTTTTAAGCGGTCTTTGTTTACATTCTTTTGTTCGTTAACTTGAACACGTAAACGAGTAATACAAGCATCTAAAGAAGCAATGTTTTCTTTCCCACCAAGTGCTACTAATACTTCACGAGGAAGTTCGCCTGCTTCTGCTTTTCCTGCGCCGTCATTTGCATTTGCCACTTCACGACCAGGTGTTTTTAGATTCCATTTGCGAATTGCAAAGCGGAATCCGAAGTAGTAAATAACTGCTAGTACAAGACCAACAATAATTACCCACCACCATGCTGTACGGCCTGGTAATACACCGAATAATAGGAAGTCAATTAAACCACCAGAGAATGTCATACCAATTTTAACACCTAAAATTTGCATTGTCATAAATGATAGACCAGCAAATACAGCGTGAATTCCGAATAATACTGGCGCTACGAATAAGAATGAAAATTCAAGTGGCTCTGTAATACCTGTTAAGAAAGATGTTAATGCTGCAGAACCTAAAATACCTGCTGCTAATTTTTTATTTTCTGGACGTGCTTCATGGTACATTGCTAAAGCTGCTGCTGGAAGACCAAACATCATGAACGGATACTTACCAGTTGTAAATGTACCTGCTGTTAATTCTACACCGTCTTTTAACTGTGCCATAAAGATTTTTTGGTCACCACGGATTAATTCGCCAGCTGCATTTGTATACTGACCGAATTCGAACCAGAACGGTGAATAGAAAATGTGATGTAATCCAAATGGAATTAATGAACGTTCAATTAAACCGAATATAAATGCTGCGATTGTTCTATTTGCATCAATCATTTGATGTGAGAACGTGTTTAAGCCACCTTGAATGTATGGCCAAATGAAGCACATGATAATACCTACTATTAAAGAGAATGTTGCAGTTGCGATCGGTACGAAGCGCTTACCTGCAAAGAAACCTAAGTATGATGGTAATTCAATGTTGAAGTATTTATTATAGCAATATGCCGCTACTATACCGACGATAATACCACCAAATACTCCTGTTTGTAGCGTTGGAATACCTAATACGTTTGCATACGCTGGATCTGCAAATCCAATTTTTACTGGGTCTGCTCCAGAACTTGTTACTTTCACTAGCTTATCTACTTCTAAGAACACACTCATCGTTTTGTTCATAATTAAGTAGCCGACGAATGCTGCTAAACCAGCTACTCCGTCTCCACCAGCTAAACCAATTGCTACCCCAACTGCGAATAATAATGCAAGGTTAGCGAAAATAATATCACCAGATTGTTCCATAATTTTTGCAACCATTACGAACCAATCTGCTTTTAAAGCAGGAATAACATTTGTTAACTGTGGATTTTGAAATGCATTACCAAATCCAAGTAAAATACCTGCCGCCGGTAAAATCGCTACTGGAAGCATTAACGCTTTTCCGACTTTTTGAAGAACACCAAAGATCTTCTTAAACATGGAAACCCTTCCTCTCTTATCTATATTGATACCTTCCGACAAACGCCAAAAAGACATGAGGAAAAAAAGATAGAACGATAGCTATACAAAGGGTAGTATATCCCTTTCTCTAGCTTACATTCCTTACTTTTCTCCACTCATGCCTGATCGAATCAGTAACACGTGTCAAAAATAGGTTTACGTATAAGTTCACTATAATTAAGGCAAACGTTTTCGTTACTCACCTTAATGTGTTTGTCGAAATTTGTATAACTTTGCAATAGTTATTATACATAACTATTGTAAGCGATTCAATCATTTTTTTTAACGTTTTCATTTTAGACAAAAATATATGACTTTTTACACATGCTCTGCCTTCACTAAGCGTTGCAAGTGCATCGTTAAATAAATACTTTCAGCTTCATATACAGGTAGTTGCAACTCTTTTTGCATGACCTTAACTAGCTTCCAAGCCAAGTTATAGCAAACTGGATACTCCGCCTTTAATAAATCAGCAAAACTTTGCGATTCTTCTACTTTTTCTCCTTTTTTCACCCTCTCAATAGCATATTGAAGATGACGAATAAGGCGTAAATAATGAATGCTCTCTTGGTCTAATGTAATTTGTAAGTTTGTCTCAATTAAAGATACAAGTTGTGCAATGAGACGGGAGTTTTGATTAACTGAAGATAAATCAGAATTTGTAAGCGAACTGTAAATGTGAAGTGCAATAAAACCAATTTCTCCTTCTGGCAATGTAATTTGCAAACGAGAATTTAAAAGTTGTACAACACCTTCCGCAATTTCATATTCCTCTGGATAGAGCATTTTTGTTTCAACTAAAAAAGGGTTATCAATTGTAAGTCCTTGTTTTAACCTTTTAATCGCAAATGAAATATGATCCGTTAACGCAATATGAATATGTTCATTTAGTGGAGATTTCGCTTTTTCTTGAATGTACAGCATAATATCGTTCATCAATTCAATTAATTTTTCACTAATATGCGGCACTAATAATTTGTATTGTTCACGATCACGTTCATTTTTTAAGACAAACATTTTTTCGATTTGTTCTTGCTCCAATACATCTTTCGCTTTTTTCCCAAATCCAATTCCTTTACCAATCACTACTACTTCCTCGTGTTCCGGATGGCTAGCAATGATGACATTATTATTTAAAACTTTTTTAATTTCTAGATAATTACTCATATAACACCACCCTCGTACTTAAATAGCCTACTTTTATGTTACAGAATATTCTTCTTTGTCGTCAATGTAAAACATCTGCCATTTAATAAAAATTCATTTTTTAGACATGTTTATATATGATGCGTATAATGTAAGAGCAACTGTACATAGAAAGGAGATAACAGCATGATTAAAATGTTTGTAAGTGATATCGATGGTACAATGATGCAACACGGAGGTCTTATTGATGAACAAGATGTTGCGGCACTACGCAGCCTTGCCGAACAAAATGTTATTCTTTGCTTCGCTTCCGGAAGACTTGATAATGAAATTGCAGACTTAATGAAAGCTGTAAATACAAATTTTCATCGCATTAGTGTAAATGGTGTTTTTGTATATACACATGAAAATAAACAACTATTATCTGCAACTTTTGATTCCAGCATACTTCCCGATTTGTTAGCTATGACGAATGAAGATCCTTATTTCCGTTATGTAAGTGATGAGCATAATTATTACATTGAAGAGAAAACACCTTTTATTCAAGAACTTGAACAACAAGTAACTATGACTTCTGTTGAAGAACCAAACTTACTACAGAAGATTGATGATACAATTTTCCCAAATAAAATTTCTGTCGGTGGAACAAAGGAGAGCTTACAACTCCTTCAGAAAAAAATTGATGAAAAATTCCACGGGAAAGTTAGTACTTTCATCTCAGCAGAACAATGTTTAGATGTAATGCCACCGAATGTTAGTAAAGGCTCTGCCATTTCTGTTTTATTAAATGAGTTTCAAATAAAACCTGAGGAAATTGCTTGTATAGGGGATTCTTACAATGATATTCCTATGTTTTCTTTAACTCCTCACAGTTTTGCTATGTCACAAGCAGATGATGCAGTAAAAAATCACGCTCACTATGTAGTAAATCACGTCAAAGATGCTGTTAACCACGTAATTGCTCATAATAAAAATACGACTCATTCCTTATAAGGATGAGTCGTATTTTTATTTCTTTACATGTTAACCATTTTCAATTCCACTGTACTTCACAAACTGAAATATACTATTTGTTACGTGCGATATTCGTAATAAATTTATAACGATCTCCACGATAAATACATTTCACGTACTCTAGCGGTACCTCACCTTCTGAATATGACCATTGACGCATTACAAGTACAGGCGCCTTTTTAGGAATATGCAGATGTTCAGCTTCATTTTCCGTCGCAACGGAAGCTTCAATTGACTGAGTAGCGCTAACAAGTTTAAAGCCCAGTTTTTTCTCTAAATGTTCATATAAAGATTGTTGCAATATCTCTTCGTTAATATCTTTTACAAGAGCTGGCGACAAATATGTCGTCTCAAAAGCAATCGGTTCATCATCAGCTAAGCGAATACGCCTCACTTCATAAACCGATTCCCCCTCCTGTATTCTCAACCGGTCTGCTATTTTCGCAGTAGCTGGAACTAGGCGGAAACTAAGTAATTGACTACTTGGGTTCATCCCACGAGAAATCATGTCTTCTGTGAATCCCGTCATTCCTTGCAATTTTTGTTCCACTTTCGGAAGTTGGACAAATGTTCCAATTCCACGCTTCCGATATAAATAGCCTTGTTCCACTAAATTATTAATCGCCTGTCTGATTGTCATTCGACTCACTTCGAACTTATCACAAAGTTCATTCTCAGATGGGATTTTATCTCCCGGCTTCCATTCGCCGTCCTCAATTAGCTGTTTCACCCACTCTTGAATCTGATAATAGATCGGAAATGGTGAATACTTGTCGATGTTCATCAGCAATCGCCTCACTGCATAAAGATAGAGCTTCTTGATCAGCGATTACGGTTACATTCGGATGACGTTGTAAAACTGTAGCCGGACACTCTTCACTATATTCACCTTGCAATAATTCTTTAACAGCTTCTGCCTTTTTAGAACCCATAGCAACTAGTAGAACTTGTTTCGCTTTCATAATGCTTCCAATTCCCATTGTAATCGCATGAGTTGGCACATCTTCTTCTTTTTCGAAGAAGCGAAGGTTTGCTTGGCGTGTAGATTCTGTTAATTCAACAATGTTTGTTGGAGAATTAAACGGTGTTCCTGGCTCATTAAATCCGATGTGACCGTTTTCACCGATTCCAAGAATCTGTAGGTCAACTGGGTTAGCAGCTAGAATGCTCTCGTAACGTTTGCACTCTTCCTCTAAATCACTTGCCATCCCGTTTGGTACATAAGTTTGTTTAAATGGAAGATGATCAAACAACTGTTCTTGCATGAAATAGTGATAGCTGTTTTTATCTTCATGTGGTAAATTTACGTACTCATCTAAGTTTACAGTGGTTACACGGCTTGTATCAAGTTTATTTTTTCGCATTTCTGCATAAATACCTAATGGAGAGCTTCCTGTAGCCATTCCTAATGTTGGATTTTCTTTTGTTTTTACAACTTCTTCAATTAATTTATAACCTGCTTCTGCTAGTTCTTCTGGAGTTTTTACAACAAGAATATTCATTTAATTACTTCCCTTCCTTCATATGAATTCCTAAACGAACCGTATCATATACATGTAAATCTTCATTCATCACAACAAAGTCTGCATCTTTTCCTACCGCTAATGCACCTTTATTATTTAATCCAAACTCTTCTGCTTGGTTAACTGATGTCATCAGTACTGCATCTTCGATTGAACAACCTGTAAATTCAATTACATTTCGGAAAGCTTGATCCATTTTTAAAATACTACCAGCTAACGTTCCATCTTCTAATCGAGCACTACCATCTTTTACATGTACTGGCTGTCCGCCAAGCTCATATAATCCATCTTCAAGACCCTTTGCACGCATTGCGTCAGTGATAACACTTACTTTTTTTGGTCCTTTTAACTTATATGCTAATTTCACCATATCAGGGTGAATATGAATGCCATCTGTAATTACTTCAACCATTACATCTGGATTTAATAACACATGACCAACAACTCCTGGTTCACGGTGATGTAATCCACGCATTTGATTGTATAAATGTGTCGCATGTGTAATCTTTCTATTTTTTAGTTGCGCATCAATTGCATCTGTATGCCCCATTGTGCCAACTACACCAGTTTCAGCAAGATATTGTTCAAACTCTAATGCTCCCTCTTCTTCTGGTGCATATGTTACTAATTTAATTAAATTCCCACTTGCTTCTTGCCATTGTTTAAATTGCTCAATATTTGCAGGAACGATATGTTCAAGTGGTTGTGCACCTGCACGTTTCTTTGAAACATAAGGTCCTTCTAAGTGAATATATTCGAAATGCGCTCCTTTTTCTTTTGCTTCTTTTGCAGCAGTTAACGCTGCTTCAATTGCCTCTGGAGCTTGTGTCATTGTTGTTGGGAAGTAAGTTGTAACCCCTTCTTTTAACATTTCTTTACCTAGAGTTACTAACCCATCGCTATTTGCATCCATCGCATCAATATCGTATCCACCATGAATATGAACATCGATCATACCTGGAATTACAATCTTCCCTGTAGCATCAAAAACAGTTTCATTTTCTTGTGGTACATATTGAGCCATCAAACCAATTTCTTTAATGGTTTCTGCGTAACGAATAAATCCGTTTTCCACTATTTCTTGACCTGTGTAAATTTTGGCATTGATGACAATTTGCGTTTTCATTTTCATCGATCCTTTCCCATGAATTACCTACTTGTTATTATTACCTTATTCGCCTAGTTCCATCTTAATATACGCACGAGTAGTTGTCTATACATTCTAATGAAATTTCCTTTTTATTCAACAGAAAAGGAAATTTCTTACGTCTCTTATAATTATAATATATATTATTCATTTTTCCAAAAAGGGACAGTATCGCCCCCTAATCTAGAAATCACTTCAATAATGGCATTAACCCGCTAGACTCTAACATAATATGTTCACCATCTGTTTCCATTTCTACTGTACGTTTATTCGTTCTATATACCATTATACCGTGCCTTTTTAAGCGTTTCACTACACTTTGGTGAGGATGTCCATACGGATTACTACTCCCGTACGACAAAATAGCAAACTGCGGTTCCACTTTTTTTATAAACGTTTCACTTGTTGAAGTATATGAGCCGTGATGCCCCACTTTTAACACATCTGCATGGACATCAAATTGTTTTAATATTTCATGTTCTGTCCGTACATCCGCGTCACCCATTAATAAAAAATCCGCTTTTCCATATCGCACCTTTAAAACAATTGAGGATTCATTATTTTCATCTTTTGATTTCCCGTTGTTTAATACTTGTATAGAAACATGTGGATCCAGCGGTATATATTGTCCTTCCTTTACTGAAACGAAAGGTATCCCTCTTTTTTTAATATTATTCCGATACGTATGATAAGTAAGAGAACTATATGTTTTTCCGCTATCTAATATAAGCGATACCGGCATTTGCTCTACAATTGGAATTAACCCCCCTATGTGATCCATATCGGGATGCGTACTGACAATTACATCTAAATGATTAATCCCTTTCTCAATTAATTTCTGAATAATAACCTCTCCTGCTTCATAAGGTCCTCCATCAATTAACATTGTTTGTCCATTTGGCATTATAATAAGTGTTGCGTCACCTTGCCCCACTTTTAAAAAGCTCACTTTCATTTTACTAAGATGTTGCCGATGCATATGTAAAGGAGACGTAGTATGAATGGACATCATATACCTTTTAGCTGATGCGCTATTTAAAGAAAAACATAATAAAACAGAAACTAATAATAAAATAATCCGCATACCTCTCATAACTCGTCTCCTTTTTTCATTTAGTATGGCACTGTAAATAATTGATATACAAAAAAAGCTTAGCAAAATGCTAAGCTTTTATTTCGATATCTCTTGTAAGGAACCGAAGAATAAATCTGCTTCATTCATTTGTTCATTCTCTTCAGAAAGCAGTGGTAAATCATCTAATGTTTTCAATCCAAATGTGTCCAAAAATTCTTTTGTTGTTCCGTATAAAATAGGACGCCCTGGTCCTTCTGCTCTTCCCATTTCTTTTATAAGTAAATGTGAAACCAACGTTTGTAACGCCTTATCGGTTTTAACTCCTCTAATCTCTTCCATTTCAGTCCTTGTGATCGGTTGGCGATATGCAACAATCGCTAAAGTTTCGAGGGCAGCTTGTGAGAGTGAAGCAGCTGTTGGTGTATCTATTAATTTTTGATAATATGAAGCATGTTCTTTCTTTGTAGCAAAACGATATACTTTTGCATACTGTACAATTTGCAAACCACGGTTTGCACCTTCACATTCTTGTTGCATTTCTTCTAAAATATTAATTACTTCATTCATTTCAATTTCAAGAACTTTCGCTATTTGTTCTGGATAAATCCCTTCATCACCAGAAACAAATAAAAGGCCTTCAATAATTGACTTTTGTTCTTTCCTATCCATTTCACGAGCTCCTTCCTTCTATTTTCCCATAAAAATACACATCAAAAAACCGAATCACAATTAATGCGTTCGGTTCAATATTTTTTCTCTTGTTCCAAACGATACATTAAAACATAGCATGAGATAAAATGTTCCTATCCCATTTTCACATACTTGCTCTATGCAGATTTATTAGAGCTTGATACGAAAATTTCATCAAAATTATGTTCTTGCTCAATTATGATTTGTTGATTTTTCATAAGTTCCAGAACTGCTAAAAATGTTACAACCATTATTTCACGTTCATCATCAACAAACAAATCGTAAAAACTTTGGCGACCACCCTTTATTTTTAACTGCTTTAAAATATCAGTCATTCGCTGTTCAATTGGTATTTCTTGACGAGTAATACGTGTTGTTACAGGTTTTTTTGCCTTTTTACGGCGCATTAATTTTTGAAATGCTGCTAGCATATCATATAACGTAACATCAAGAGGTAAGCTTGTCTCCTCTTCTTGTTGCAACGATGTAAAGTCAATTGGTGGACGTGTATATAGCTGTGCTCTTTCTTGTTCTCTTTCTTTTAACTCAGTAGCAACTTGCTTATATTTCTTATATTCAATTAACCTCTCCATCAATTCTTGACGAGGATCATCTATAAAATCATCACCGTTATCAAGTACATCTTCTTCATGTTTCGGCAACAACATCTTACTTTTAATTTGTAATAACGTTGCAGCCATTACTAAATACTCACTTGCAACATCTAATTGAAGTTCTTTCATCGTATGCACATAAGATAAATATTGCTCTGTAATATCTGCTACAGGAATATTATATATATCAATTTCATAACGATGTATTAAATGTAACAATAGATCTAACGGCCCTTCAAAAGCCTCTACTTTAAAATTATATTGCACAAAGCATCCCACCACATTTTTTCTATAACAACATAAGTATAGAGCATACTCATGTTCTATCCAACCTTTTTAAGAAATTTAATTAAAAATAGACCGATGCCTATGTCATCATGCCCACCACTTCATATGATAACAGTGTAGTAAGAACAATGTAGGAGGTCAAAAAACTATGGGTCACGTTGATTGTGGTTTTAGCGGTGGGTTCGCATTACTTGTTGTACTGTTTATTTTACTAATTATTGTAGGAGCAGCTTGCTTCTGCTAATATGAACAATAACGGCTAGGGGGAAACCTCCTAGTCGTTTATTGTTCATATTTCTATGATACACTTATATGTATAACCGTTAGATAGGAGCGAGAAAACATGTATCCTACCGAATACATACAATTTTTAATTCATTTCCATGGAGATTATGACTATTTTGAATGCCACGAAATACTAGAAGAGTATTGGAAAACAAAACCAAGAGGTAATCGTGATCATTACTTAGTTGGTCTCATTCAAATCGCAGTTTCTTTATACCACCAAAGACGTGCTAATTGGAATGGTTCCACAAAAATGATGAAAAGCGCAATCATAATTTTAGAAAAAAGCGGTGTGCCTTTACAACGTTTAGGAATTAATCAAGTACAACTTCTTTCCTTGCTCAATGAAAGATTGCAATCTATCCATAAAAAAGAACGTTTTTTACCTTTATTTTTACCCTTATCAGATCCATCGTTAGAGAAGCAGTGCATAGAGTTATGTCAAAAACAAAACCTCTCTTGGAAAGACTTGAATGCTATCCCAGGTGAATATATTATAAACAAGCACACTTTGCGTGATCGCACAGAGGTCATTACTGAACGAAACGAACAATTACAAAAAAGAAAGCAGAGATAATAAACTACTTATCTCTGCTTTCACGAATGTATATTTTGTTCTAGCCCTTTACATTTTTCGCAAAAACTTGCCGTTTGCTCATTTCCGCAAATTGTAAACTCAAGAAATTTACTCTTTAACTCTTGAACCATCTTCGTCCCAATCCCCACATGACGGTGAGACGGGTTCACACTCAAATGCTGAATTTCTAATACTTGATTCTCTTTTTTTACAATCCCCATTATTCCAACAAAATCTTCATTTTCTTTCCACAAATACAATTGCCAATCATCTTTTGCTTCATATTCTTTCATTGTCAATTGTAATGTTTTCACATCTTTTTCAGTTGGCATAAACGAAAGAAGCCCCATTGCAATTTTTTCATAACTTTTTTTAAAACGAATTAACATAACCCTTATCCCTTCTTACAAAAGTTACAAACTAGTAATCCCCTCAATCACTCTTTTCATATCACATTCATTTTACAATATTTTCAACAGAGTGAGAAGAGTCTAAAACAACTTGATAATCATACAAAGCGAAAAGAAGAAAGTCAAATCTATGTTTCAGCACTATTCCTTTAATAAATAGAGTTAAAAAAAGAAAATTTTATATGGAATGGAAAGAAACATATCATTCAACACCACTTCATTTATAGTTACCCTAAAGCAGCACAATTCTAGCAAAATTAATATAACAAAAAATATTTATTGAAACATATAATGTAATGTATTCTATGTAATTGGTTAAAGGTTTGTTCTCACAAGCAATATATTTTAGCAACAATACTACTTGTATGATGAGCTGTAGAAGAAGTACTCAATCTCATTAAAAATAAAAAAGAGAGCAAAAGCTCTCTTTTTCCTTACCTTATTCTTCCCAAACTTTAACTTCTTTCATTACATCGCCTTGACGCATTTTTAATACTGTTTCAATACCGCTTGTTGCTTTACCAAATACAGTATGAACACCATCTAAATGCGGTTGTGGCTCATGAACGATAAAGAATTGGCTACCGCCTGTGTTACGGCCAGCGTGAGCCATAGAAAGTGATCCTACAAGGTGTCTATGAGGGTTTCCATCAGTTTCACATGGAATAGAGTAACCTGGGCCACCTGCACCTGTACCTGTTGGGTCTCCACCTTGGCTTACGAAGCCAGGAATAACACGGTGGAATGTCACACCATCATAAAATCCTTGCTCTGCTAATTTTTTAAAGTTTTCTACTGTTTTCGGTGCTTCTTCTGGGAAAAATTCCAAGTCGATTTTTTCACCGTTTTCCATTAATATGTATCCTAAAGTTTTCATGCGTATATGTCTCCTTTCAATTATCTCAGCACTATATTACCACATTCATGACTAGAAACAAAAAGAATCCGACAATCTAGATACTTCTTTTTTGAAATGTGGAAAAAGCTAGGTGACAAATAAGAAATATATACTATAATAACTTTGTTGCCCGAAAATTTTAGAAAGAGAAAGGGAGCGATTTTTCGTGAAAACGAAATTATTAGCTCTGCTATTAGCTGTAACGGTATTTATGATGCCAACAGCTTCATTTGCAGACATCATCGAGGGAGAATCAATTGTTACATTAGGAGAGAACTTATCCGAACAACAAAAACAAGATCTGTTAAAAGAAATGAAAGCACCAAAAGATGCTACAATTATCACTGTATCTAATGCGGAAGAACATAAATTTCTAGAAGGCATTGTTCCAAAAGCACAAATTGGTACGAGAGCAATTTCTTCTTCTATGATTACATACACAAAACCAGGATCTGGTCTTATTGTACGATCAAAGAACATTAACTGGGTAACAGATGCAATGTACACTAACGCTTTGATTACAGCAGGTGTAAAAGATGCAGAAATTCAAATTACTGCACCTTTTAAAGTTTCAGGAACTGCAGCTTTAACTGGATTAATGAAAGCATACGAAACTGCGTCCAATAAACAAATTCCTGAAGAAGTTAAAAAAGTAGCGAATGAAGAAATGGTACAAACAGCCCAGCTTGGTGATAAAATTGGTGAAGAAAAAGCAGTTCAACTTGTTGCAAAAATTAAAGAAGAAATTGCAAAAGAACAGCCAAAAACAACAGAAGATTTACGTTCATTAATTAAAAAAATTGCTGACCAACTCGGCATTACATTAACAGATGAACAGTTAGATAACTTAGTATCGTTATTTGATAAAATGAAGAATCTTAATATCGATTGGAATCAAGTTGGTAGTCAATTAAACAAAGCAAAAGAACATGTTTCTGCCTTTTTAGGATCTGAAGAAGGGCAAAGTTTTCTAGATAAAGTGAAAGATTTCTTCTCAAGTATCATTGATTTTGTTAAATCTTTATTCAAGTAAAAAAGAAGCCCGCCAATGACGGGCTTCTTTTTTATACAAGTAACGGTAATTTCATAACAGCCTCTTCAACCGAACGCACTATATGATTTGCTTTCTCCTTTACATATGGATGGGCATGATGAAGAGTAAATGAATGCGGGGTTACTTCAAACATAGAAATATCATTGAAAGAATCTCCAATACAAGCAACTTCATTTGCTTCAATTTGCAAATAATCCATTAGTCGCTTTAGAGCACTCCCCTTACTCACGCCTCTTGGCATAATATCAACATAGCGTTTACCTGATATAAAAACTTCCGCTTCGCCTTGAAACGTATCTCGTAGCTCTTGATCTAACGTCACAATTTTCTCTTCTTCTCCAAAAACAAACAATTTTGCAGGGTGTACAGTCTTACCAAACTCTTCTTCTAACGCTTCAATTTCAGCGATGTGCACGCCCATATATGCTTCAAAATTATGGTGATGTTCATTCTTCCTTTTTGTATATCGCTGCTCATTTGCACAAACAATATCCGCTAGTCCTTTTTTATGTATATATCGATATATTTCCTGGGCAACCACATTTTCAAAACTCGATTCATGAAATAAATTTCCATCTGGAAGTAACATTGTCGCTCCATTTAAGCCAGTTGTGTAATATGGGAATGCAAACCTTTTTACAACTTCATCAATTCTGTGTGTAAAGCGGCCAGAGGCAAAACAAATATTTGTCCCTTTCTCAGCTAACCAACACAGCGCACGTTCATCTTCTTTTTGCATATGATTCACATCGTAAACGAGCGTGTCATCTAAATCACTTACAAATAATTTAATCATGTCCTCTTCCCCTTTCATACACAATATCTACTCTAAGTGTACACAAAAAATGTTTGATTTTTGTTAAAAAATAATAAATTTTTGCTAAAAAAAATAAACGGGTGTATAATCCCGTTTATTTTTGTCTTTTTACATTTTGAGGTCTTACAATACTTGGTCGTACTTTTAAACTAGACATCGTTGGACGGAGTAAAATTTTTGTTAACGCGCCCCAATCAAATGGTAAAAACGGCCATAAATAAGGTGTTTGTAAACTTTTTATAGACGTTAAAAATAAAATTAATATCGTCATACCAATTACAAATCCCATCTCATGGAAGAGACCTGTTAAAATAATAACAAACAATTTCCCAACCTTATTCCCTAATCCTAGTTCATAACTCGGTGTTGCATATGCACCAACCATCGAAACTGCTACATACAAAATTACTTCTGGCACAAACAAACCTACATCAATTGCAATTTGACCAATTAATATAGCGGAAATCAACCCTGCTGCAGACGATAACGGCGTTGGAGTATGAATGGCTGCCATCCTTAAAAACTCAAGTCCGACCTCTGCCATTAACACCTGTAATAAAATTGGTAAATGCGTCATCTTAGTCGGTCCAATAAAAGCAAGATTTGCTGGCAAAAGAGTTGGATCAAATACAAACACTAACCAAAATGGTAATAAAAATAACGAGAATATAACACCTAAAAAGCGCACCCAGCGTAAAAATGTACCGACAGCTGGATTTTGTCTAAACTCTTCCGCGTGCTGTAAATGATGAAAATATGTTGTCGGTGTAATCATAGCACTTGGCGATGTGTCAACAAGTACTAACACATGTCCTTCTAGTAGATGATTTGCTGCTACATCTGGCCTTTCTGTATATCGAATAAGTGGGAATGGGTTATAGCTTTGCTTTACAACAAATTCTTCTACTGTTTTATCCGCCATCGTAATTCCATCTACATCGATGTTATTTAATTCTTGTTTTATAATCTTTACTAAATCTGGATTTGCAACATCTTGAACGTATGTAATACAAATATCCGTTTGCGATCTATCTCCTACTCGAACCATTTCATTTCGAAGACGTGGATCTCGAATTCTCCTACGAATTAACGCTGTATTTACAACGATATTTTCAACAAATCCATCCCTCGCACCTCGTACTACCTTTTCGGTATCCGGTTCTGTCGGTGTTCGCCCTGGATAACTACGAACATCGATCGCGAACGCTTCCGTTTCACCTTCCACAAATATCACGATCAGTCCTGATAATACTTGGAGCATTACCTCATCCATCGTTTTCACTTTACTTACTTGTTGATGGATTAAGCGATTCTCTAAAAGCTTCACTGTATCTTCTTCTACATCCCTTATCTCATTTGTATCCACCGCTTCTTCTAAAATAGGGATAATATAATTTGTATCACAAAGTCCGTTTACAAATAACACACCAATTTCTTTATTCAAAATTTGAAATTTACGAATGCCGACATCGTATGTAACGCCTAGTCCAACTGTCTGCTTTAAATAATTTTCATTGTCACTTATGAAAGTTGATATAGGGATATCCACTTTTTTAGGCTTCGTCATAAAAACCACTCCTTTCCAAAATTAATTGAATTGCTTTCTTCGTAATAGGTGATCCCCTCTCCCATTCATCATTTCCACACATCTTACCAATGTCACCGACTCCAATAATGACAGGAACATTTAAATCGTCTAAACAATATATTGTATCTCCGCTAATCCTGCCAATTTCACCATCTGGAAGTCCAAATTTATCAACACCGTATTCGGTTAAATTCCCGTTCCGATCTACACTTACATCTACACGTGCCCATTCCCAATGATGCGTATTAGACGCTACTGCTAAAATACCGAGCACATCAATTTGTTTATGGGTAGCCACATATTTTAATGCCTTTTCACCAGATCCTTCTCCAATAAATCCACTGTCATCAAACATGACAAATACAGGGTCATATGGCGTTTGCATAATAAGCTCAACAACTTTTTTCCCTGTCAATTTGGTTGGATTACTTTGTGATGCTGAAATACACCTTCCCCCAAATTCCTTCGTTAAAAGCTCAATTGTCCGCTTTGCATATTCATCTCCATCTGTGACCAAAACAACCCTTCGTCTCATTTGATTTATCCTTTCGGTTTACATATAAGTGCTATAAAAAATGAAAACAATATCGCTGCGGAAATGCCCGCAGACGTTAAACTAAACATGCCAATACCAATTCCTAAATATCCATGTTTTTCTGCTGCATGCATTGCTCCGTGCAATAGTGAATGTCCAAAACTTGTAATAGGGACTGTCGCTCCAGCACCTGCAAATTTTATTAGTTTATCGTACAATCCAAATCCATCTAAAATTGCTCCGATGACTACAAAAGTTGCCATTAAATGAGCTGGTGTTAACTTTACGAAATCTAACAATAGTTGCCCAATTAAACAAATAGCTCCACCTACAAGAAATGCATATATAAAATCCACAATTCACTCTCCTTTAACTCTCTCAAATACGACACCATGTGCAATTGTTGGAATCGTTTCCTTCTGTTGCATCATCATCGGGCTTAATAATGCACCAGTCGCAACGACAAAAATTCGTTGTAAATTCCCTTTTTGCATCTCGTGTAATAAATGGCCATACGTAACAACTGCTGAACAAGCGCAACCACTACCACCTGCAAACACTTCTTCTTGACTTGATTCATAAATCATCAATCCACAATCATTGTATATATGCCCAAGATCATAACCTTCCTCAAGTAAAAGTTGTTTCGCAATCGGCGTCCCAACAGCTGATAAATCACCCGTAACAATCAAATCATAATCATTGGCACTTCTTCTTAAATCTTCAAAATGTTGTTGAATTGTATGAGCTGCTGCTGGAGCCATCGCTGCCCCCATATCCAAAGGATTTGTAATTCCTAAATCTTGCACTTTTCCGATTGTAGCTGACGTAATTTTAATTGCACTTTTTTCATTGCTAATTAATATAGATCCTGCACCAGTCACAGTTGAATTTGCTGTCCCTGGTTTTTGCCCACCGTACTCTGTTGGATAGCGAAATTGTCTTTCAGCCGTTGCATTATGACTGCTTACTGTAGCTAAGACACGATTTGCAAATCCACCGTCTATAAAAGCTGAGCCAACTGCTAAAGTCTCCATAGACGTTGCACAAGCGCTAAACATTCCTAAAAAAGGAATGCCCCACTTACGCGCAACATAATTTGCTGTCACTGTTTGATTTAATAAATCTCCCGCTAAAAAGAAATCAATTTGCGATGTTTTTATATTCCCTTTTTGCACTGCTTGTTGAATTGAGTCTGACATTAATCTTCGTTCGGCGAGCTCCCAATTTTCTTCTCCACAATGCAAGTCATCATATGAAATATCAAATTTTTTCCCAAGAGGGCCCTCAGCTTCTTTCGGACCGACAGCAGTACCCGTTGCATTCACATATATATCATTTTGAAATACCCACGTTTGTTTTCCGGTCAACCTCATACTAGCCCCTCCTTTAAGACATAAAAATTTTAAAGGTATACCTTATTAACCCAATGATATATGCACCAACAACCCCAAATACAATCACACTTCCTGCCAGTTTAAACATATTTGTAGCAATCCCTAGAACAACCCCTTCGCTCTTATGTTCTAAGGCAGCGCTCGCCATAGAATTTGCAAATCCTGTTACCGGTACCGCTGATCCTGCTCCAGCAAATTGACCGATTTTATCATATACACCACACCCTGTTAAAATCGCGGATAATAAAACAAGGGTTGCAACAGTTGGGTTTCCTGCCTCTTGTTCACTGAAGTGAAAATAATGTATATAAAATTTCATCAATACTTCTCCAACTGTGCAAATGAGTCCACCTACAAGAAATGCTTTGATACAATTTAGTAAATAGTTTGGCTTTGGATGATACTCCTTCACTTTATTTATGTAATCATCCTTCAATTTCTGACTTGTCATTTATATACTGCCTCCTACTTTACGAAATAAATCCAGTGAAACAACGAGCCTATTACTTTCCCAAGTACAAGAGCAACGAGTAAAACAATAATCTTCCCCTCCACCCCTACTCGTTTCGCTAAAATAGGCAGAACATTTAACACCTCTGTTAATGCCGCAGCAAGCATTCCAATGAACGTGCCACAAAATATCCCTAATATAACGAGCCAATATTGCGACGTTTGAAATGTAATGTTTTTCAAACTGCACCAAGCCCCTGTTAAAGTACCTGCAATGACTGCCCACTCAAAATATTGAATATGCTTTCCACTTCTCGTTAATTGGGCTAAACGGGGGATTATACCAAGTACAGCTAAAAATGCGACATATCCGCTACCTACCGCAATCCCTCCAGCTAAACCAATTAAAATAACAAATCCAGACTCAATCATCGGTAAGTTGTTTCATATTATCCTTGTTTTCATTAACGATTACATACTGATCAAGTGACTGTTGGTATTGAAACATCTCAACTTCTAGCGGACTCGGCTCTTCATTAATTCGCTTTTGAAATACATGATTAAAGAATAAAACCATCCCTAAGCCAAGACCTAAAGAATAAGGAATTTGAAATAAAAGTGGTTGCGCATTAAATTCTCCAGTAATCATGTAATATAACCGTTGATGTACTTGTTGCATACTTACATCTTCATGGAAATAAATGATCGCAAGGGCCGCTCCAATGAAAAGTAACAGCCATACAAGCCCGAAAAAAATTGGGTGTGTCTTCTTTTTTTCGTATATAATTTCAACAAGAGTTTGTCCAGAACCGAGTAAATTAATTTGTAGATGAGATGCTTTCTGTTGAATAATCTCAATTACTTTCATAACATCAATTACAACATGCGTCTTATCATGCGCTGTTATTTTGTAAACTATCTCATTTTGTAACAACTCAACTACGGAAGAATCTCCGGCAAGTTGAGCAACATCGCCCAGCTTTACTTCATAAGTAGGAGAAACTTTTAAACGATTGCGCATTTTAATATAAATCGTTTGTTCCAACTTTCATTCACCCCTTCACTCTTCCTCGTAGTTGTAGTATGGTTATTGAATTTTTTTCTAATACAATTTTTTCATAAAAAAACATCTGCACCATTTCGGTACAGATGTTTTTTACTTATGCCTTTTTCTTAAATAAGTTTGCAATACTTAATGCAAGCCCTCCCCAAATGACTACTATTCCAATAACCATCATCATAATTGCTGATCCACTCATTATGAAACACCTCGATCTTTCCATTCTTTTTCAAGCTTGGCAGAATCCGAATGTATTTGTGCATTCCATTTCTTTAGACTAATAATTAGCGCAACGATAAGGAAGGCTGCTGCTATCGACCAACCATACGTTACAACAAACTCAGTCGGATAATCTCCATAATTCTTTTTAATATTTTGGATTGTACCATCAATTAGCATATACCCTAACATAAGCGGAGTAATAACGAGTAAACTCACTCTCCAAAACGTTCCTAATTTAATATCAGATACAAAGTTTGCATGATTTTGATAAACTGGTAAATGACGTAAAATGAGCCCTATCGTCACTACTTCCGCAAGTGCAATTGTAATTAATCCGAAATTATTAGCGAAATAGTCGACAACATCTAAGAACATAAGCCCACCACGTGTTGCAAATACAAGAGAAACTAACACGAGAAGGGTTCCCATAATTCCAATGGTTTTTTCCCGACTTAAACTGAATTTTTCAGATACAGCGGCAAAACATACTTCCGCGAGTGAAATAAGTGATGTGATTCCAGCAACCGTTAACGATAAGAAAAATAATACACCAAACAACGGTGACATCGGCAATTCATTAATAATTTGCGGAAATACTACGAACGCAAGCCCAACGCCAGCACTTGCTACTTTATCAACCGGTACTCCCATATTATTCGCCATAAATCCAAGAGCTGCAAAGACCCCAATACCTGCTAATAATTCAAATCCTGAGTTTGCAAATCCAGTAATAAAGGCATTATTTGTTGTATCCGAGTTTTTCGGTAAATAACTAGAATACGTAATCATAATTCCAAATGCTAAAGATAAACTAAAGAATATTTGACCATAAGCAGCAAGCCATACTTTCCCATCAAAAATACGACTCCAATCTGGTTTAAAGAATGCATCTAGTCCTTGCATAGCACCTTCCATCGTCACTGCACGAACGACGATAATAAGGAACATAACAACTAATAAAGGAATAAATATACGGTTAACAACTTCTATTCCTTTTTTAACTCCTTTAAATGCAACGCCAAGCACAATAATCCAAACGAGAGCTAATGGAATTAATACTTCCGGTACAAGTCCTCCAAATTGCCCTGGCTTATCTGCAACATGTAAGTACTCTTTAAATAAAAATGATTGCGTGTCTTTTCCCCATGCTCCAGTAATTGCAAAGTATGTATACGATATAGACCAAGCAATAATCACTGCATAATATGTTGAAACGATAAATGTTACGCACATTTGCCACCATCCAATAAATTCGGCACGCGGGCTAATACGGAAAAATGTAAGTGGTGCTGAACCACGATGACGATGACCAAGGGCAAACTCAAACGCTAACAATGAAATACCAGTCGTTAATAATGCAAATAAGTACGGTAAAAAGAATGCTCCTCCTCCATTTTCATACGCTGTATAAGGAAAACGCCATATGTTTCCTAATCCAACGGCAGATCCGACCGCTGCAAAAATAAATCCAGCTCTCGTTCCCCATTGTTGCCTCGTTTCCATGTTTCCTTCCCCCTTTATGACAAGTTCATACTTGGATTATATTTTAAATTGACTAAATTATCAATAAATTCTGTTAATTTTTGCGAAAATTAACATCTCTCTCCTATTAACGGCATAAAAAAATCGAATAGACAATTATTCGTCTATTCGATCTTTCATCTGTTTTAATATTTTCTTTTCAAGTCTTGAAACTTGTACTTGCGAAATGCCTATGCGCTCTGCTACTTCTGACTGTGTTTGATCTTTATAGTAACGCAAGTATACAATTAAGCGCTCTCGTTCATCTAGTTCTCTAATCGCTTCTTTTAAAGCAATTTTATCGAACCATTTCGTTTCAGATTGATCTGCAATTTGATCTAAAATAGTGATTGGATCTCCATCGTTTTCATATACAGTTTCATGTATAGACGAAGGGGCCCGGCTCGCTTCTTGTGCTAGAACAACTTCCTCTGGCGTTAGTTCTAGTGCCTCTGCCACTTCATTAATCGTTGGAGCCCTTCCGAATTCTTTCGAAAGCTCATCTCTCATCTTTCGAATTTTGTTTCCTGTTTCTTTTAAAGACCTACTAACTTTCACTGATCCATCATCACGTAAGAAACGTTGTATTTCACCAATAATCATTGGAACTGCATATGTTGAAAATTTCACGTCGAAAGATAAATCAAATTTATCTACCGATTTCAAGAGCCCAATACATCCAATTTGAAATAGGTCGTCTGGTTCGTATCCTCGATTAAGAAACCGCTGTACAACCGACCAAACGAGGCGCATATTACTTTGAACGATTGTATCTCTCGCTTGTTGATCTCCATCTTGACTTTTTTGAATTAACGCTTTTAGCTCGTGGTCCTTTAACTGAGGTTTCTTCTTCTCATTTTTGACCTCTATGTCCATAGGCTATTCTCCTTAATTGCATAGAGCGTTACTATTTGATAAGTATTTTGTCAAATGGATTGTTGTCCCGAAAGATTCGTTTGAAATAACTTCTACTTCATCCATAAAATTTTCCATGATAGTAAATCCCATTCCGGAACGCTCTAATTCAGGTTTAGTTGTAAAAAGGGGTTGTCTCGCTTCATCTAAGTTAAAGATTCCAATCCCTTCATCTCGAATCGTGAGTTTCACCATTGCTTCTTCCAAAATTACAGAAATATAAACAATACCTTCTGCATTTCCTTCGTATCCATGAATAATTGCATTTGTAACCGCTTCTGACACAACTGTTTTAATCTCCGTTAATTCTTCCATCGTTGGATCTAGTTGTGCAATGAAAGCCGCTACTGTAACGCGAGCGAACGATTCATTTTGACTTAATGCTGAAAATTGAAGGTTCATTTCATTTCTCATCTATGCCACCCCCAACGTCGCGAGCGCGTGCGCTTCACTTTCTTCTAAGCGAACGATTTTGAATAAGCCCGACATTTCAAATAAACGCTTAACAGGCGGTGAAATTGCACAAACAACCATTTCTCCACCTAATCCCTTTACGTGTTTATATCGGCCTAATATAACACCTAGACCAGAACTATCCATAAAAGATAAGTTCTCTAGGCTCAAAACAATATGATGAACACCATGTGTCTCAATCATATCTGTTACTTTCGTTCGCAACTCTTCAGCCGTATGATGATCTAATTCACCCTCTAGTCTCACACATAGGACGTCACGTTTTACTTCTAATTGCATGGAAAGACTCACACGATTTCCTCCTTATGCTCAAACTTTACTTATTCACATACATAAAGATTTTCGTGATACAAAATAAGAATCCTTCCTGCTGACAAAAGAAGAACTATTTCGTCATAAAGTGAAACCTTTCAGCATTATTCACTTACATACGAATAGAAAAGCGGCAAAATATTTGCCGCTATTTTGATGTTGAAAACATCCCAAAACTTCTTTTAAATAACTCCCACCAGCTCGCTGCAGCAACATCTTCTTTTGCTACAATTGTTTGTTTTAATAAAACATCTTTATCTTTTTTAATAACAAGTGTACCAAGCGCGTCACCTTTTTTAATCGGTGCTTTTACTTTCTTTTCAGCAATTACTTCTTGTTTTACCTTGTCCATATTCTCGCCCTTCTTCATAAGAAGAGAAACATTATCTGATGCAACTAAATCTACTTTTTCTTTTTTCCCTTTCCCTACTTGAACTGTCTTAATTTTTTCGCCGCGCGTATACAATTTCTTTGTCATATATTGACCAAATGCATAGTCAAGAAGCTTCGTCACTTGGTTGTTCCGTTCTTTTGATGTTGGTGCTCCCATGACAACTGAAATGACACGCATGCCATTTTTTTCAGCCGATGCTGTTAAACAATATTTCGCTTCTGTCGTAAAACCTGTTTTTACTCCATCTACGCCAGGATAAAAACGTACTAGCTTATTCGTATTAACGAGCCAAAACTTTTTATCCGTATCTTCACGTAAATAATCTTCGTACTTACCTGTATATTTACGAATAAGTGGATACTTCATCAATTCTCTCGCCATTATAGCCATATCATTTGCTGTCGAATAATGGTCTTTGGCCGGAAGACCTGTTGGGTTTTGAAAATGTGTATTTTTCAGCCCTAGATCTTTCGCCTTTTTGTTCATCATATCTACAAATCCTTCTTCTGAACCTGAGATATGCTCGGCTACTGCAACAGATGCGTCATTTCCAGATGCAATTGCAATACCCTTTAACATCTCGTTTACAGTCATCTCTTCCCCAGGTTCTAAAAAGATTTGCGATCCACCCATTGAAGCTGCATGTTCGCTCGCTCTAACTTTATCGGTCAGTTTTAGTTTTCCTTTTTCAACTTGTTCCATAATTAAAAGCATTGTCATAATCTTTGTCATACTAGCAGGTGGTAATTTTTCATTTGGGTTTTTATCAAATAAAACTTTACCTGTATCTTGCTCAATTACGATTGCTGACGACGCTTGTTCCGCTAACTTCGGTGTTGTTTCTTCTGTTTTCTCCTGCTTCGTTTTCTCAGATTGTGCGAAACTCACTGAAGTTCCAGAAAGCAATAACATGAAACAAACAAGTATTCCAAAAACTCGCTTCATGACTAACCCTCCATTCTATATCAGACCTATTTTTTCCAATTTACCTTTTTTTAATACCAAATTTTTCTAACATTTTCAGTTGACAAATACATTCGTCCCCTATATTGTATTAAGTGTATTACACACAGTAGTACACTTAATACATATGAGGAAGGAGACATTGCTCTTGCATATTCAACTTGACCCAAGAAGCAACACTCCGATATGGGAACAAATTGTTCAAAATATAAAAGAACTCGTATTGAAAAACATGTTGGCTCCAAGTGATAAACTTCCTTCTGTACGCGAACTCGCTTCTTTACTCGTTATAAATCCAAATACAGTGAGTAAAGCGTATCAAGAGTTAGAGCGACAAGGAATTATTGAAACGTTACGAGGAAAAGGAACATTTGTATCCCAATCGATTACCCCAACATTAGACGAAAGGAAAATCGCTATGGTTGAAAAGCAATTTCATCAATTACTATTAGAAGCCTCTTATCTTGGTATTACGAAAGATAAAATTCATGATTGGATAGATTCATACTATAAAGAGATTGGAGGGAATACGGATGTTGAAAGTGACAAGCTTGAAGAAAACAATTGATAATCAAACAATTTTAGACGATGTTTCTTTCACATTGCAAAGAGGGAGTATCATCGGATTACTCGGAAGAAATGGCGCGGGAAAAACAACTTTATTGCGAACGATGGTCGGTATTTTAGACCCAGACGAGGGAACTGTTACATATGAGGATATCGACATCCATAAAAATCCTGAAACGAAACAAAAAATCGTATATGTTCCGGATTCTACTAACATGCTGAACGGTTATACAGTAAAAGAAATCGTGAAGTTTTATAAATCAGTTTATACAGCATTTGATGAACCATATTTCTATGAACTACTAGAACATTTCAACTTACCAAATAAACGAATTCGTAGTTACTCAAAAGGAATGAAAGCACTGCTCGCCATCATTTTAGCCGTTTCTACAAAGGCAGAATATATCATTTTAGATGAACCGACAAATGGACTTGATCCTATCGTGAAAAGGAAAATTTTACAGTTTCTCGTTGGAGAAGTTGCAGAAAAAGAGATTACCATTTTCATCTCCACTCACCATTTAGATGAAGTAGAACAAATTGCAGATACAATTATTATATTAAAAGGCCATACTATCTCGTCTATTACATCACTAGACGATGCAAAATCACGATTTGCTAAAATACAAGTTGCTTATGAACGTTCACTACCTCAAAAACTAGAAAACTTAAGCAATATTAAAATATTAAATCAAACAGGAAAAGTATATACAATCTTAATCGAAGGAAATGTGGCTACAACACTGGAGAAGTTTTACAAAGAGCAACCTATACTTATTGAAGAATTAACAATGTCACTTGAAGATGTCTTCGTTACGACACTGGAGGAGGATGGGTATGTTTCATAAAGCGTTGTGGATGTGGAATTGGAAGCGTGGGAAATATGCTGCGTTACTTTTTCTCTTCAGTTCACTTTATTTTTTATCTTTCGAATACTATCAAGAAGCAGAAACTCAACAGTCTCTCTTTCTCCATCCAGAAAAAATAGGTGAAGAAAAGTTCTACTATCATTATTCTTTTTATTCTTCTAATTACTTTTGGTTAGGTATTATTACAATTATCCTATCCTGTATATTAATTGGATGGGAGCGAAGTAATCAAAATGGAGATTCACTTATGACATTTCCATTTAAAAGACGTGATATGTTCTTATCGAAATGGGTTTTCGGTGGATTTTTCATTGTACTATCATTTCTAATCAATTGGGGTCTTATGTATTTTATTTATAAATCTACGATTCACTTTGAATATCAATCTTTCGAACCATTTCATCGATATTTCCTGTACGCAATTTTCACATATATCGCTATCTATACTGTCTCTTTATGTATAGGTACATTTACTGGCAGTATTATTTCACAAAGCATCTTCAGCATTACTTTTTGCATAATGGGAATGGGAATCTTTTCACTCTTACTCCTTTTCTTTACAGCTCACGCTGAGGCAATACAGGGGAATAAAAGTTATACGAATTTCGAAAACATTTATAAATTCAATAAAAAGACCAACATTTCAAGCGCTATATTAGACTTTTCAATTAGTTATAATTACCACCCTACTGTCCAATCAGATGAAGATCATGGAAAAGTAATACAAAGGGGACCCACTTTTCATAGTTACTACTCTGCAAAAGTAATACTTGTTCCTATCTTCTATACTATTTCCAGCTTACTAATTGGTATGTTTCTTTATGCACGATCACCTAATGAACATAATAAGAAAATTTTCCTTTTTCCAAAATACAACTCACTCTGGATGTGGGGTACTACCTTTTATTTTGCATTAATAGGTGGGCAAATGTTAAAACGTTTTGATTTATTATTTAGTTACTATGTTGGATTCTTTTTATTTGGAATCGTCACTTATTTTATATTATCACGTCTTACAAACTATAAAGTTTTTTAAAGGAGAGATCCTATGTTTCAAAAAGCATTATGGGTGCATACCTACAAACAAAGTAAATATATTGTTTGGCTATTTTGGTTAGTAAGTTTTTATGTACTATCATATAAATACTATTTAGCAGCTGCCGAGCAATTAAAATATTTTCATGAACATAATGAATGGAAATATATATACCGATATAATTATCAACTTTCACTTCCCGATGCTATTATGGTTCAAGGAGGACTCCTTATTATATTAGCCTGTATTCTTATTGGATGGGAACGTCAAAATCAATCAAGTGACATTTTATGGTCTATGCCATTTAAACGAACACATCTCTTCATAACGAAATGGCTTTTTGGTGTGTGTAATATTGTAGCTATCGTTATACTAAATTGGGGACTTTTTGCTATTATGAAAAAGACAACCTTTCATAATAAGTATCAAATATTTTCACCATTTCATACTTACTTCTTATACATGGTTATTATCTTAATTGCTATATATACACTTGCATTATGCATAGGAACAATTGCTGGTAATATGATTTCACAAGGATTTTTCAGTGTTGCTATACTTGGATTCCCTTTTATTTTGCCGACTCTAATTGCCGGGGCTATTTCTATTCATACGGTTGGACTTATTTCCAATCATCCCGTCTATACGGAGGAAAATGTAGATCGTTACGGTTCAGTAATAGAAAAAGTGAGTATTTTAGCGCCAGTTCGCGGATTCAATATTAATTTTAATTACGATCCTCAACGTGCTTATACTGATCAACAAGGCGTACGTCATGATGAACCTAATTTTACGTATATTCCTTCAGCAACAAAACTTATCGGTCCAATCGTAAATATACTTATTCTATTACCTTTAGGAATGTACTTATATACAAGATCACCTAATGAACAAAACGGAAACTTTCTATTATATCCGAAGCTTAAAACACTATGTATGATATGTTGTGTAACCTTTATTGGAATGTTTGGAGGAATGGCAGCGGGCGGAAGTCATTCTATCGTAAATTATTATATTGGTTTTATAGGGACCAGTACGATAGTCTACCTACTATTATCTTGCTTATTAAAATTCAAATTTTCTTGGCGTGTGAAATAACCTCCTTTTAAAGGAGGTTATTTCACATTCTCTCTCCTATCCCCATACACCATCTCTTCTTTCATCCCAAATCCATCACCATTTTGCACAATTTGCTCTGTCGGTGCAACTACACTTTCAGCAATTTTCCATTCCCCACGCTCTTTCACAAATACTTGTAGAAAATAGTTCATGCCATCTAATTGATATGCATTTTCTTTTTTCACATTATAGTGAATCGCAATGTAGTACACTTGAATATTTTCTTTTCCTATTTTTGATACGTATTGCGATAGTCTCGGTATATAGAGTGCTGCTTTCTGAAAAGGTAGTTGTTTCGCTTTAACAAGCGATGAACTTGTTACATTACGTAATGTGTCCTGATTACGAATATTATCGCTATGGTGGAATAATACTGCGTTTTGCATAGAACGAACCCATAATTTCGAATATAAGACTGTATTATCGGTTTCAATGTACTTCACTTCTTTTCGTACCACTTGGATAGGCGTATCTGCGTACGTAAATGTTTGAAAATAGAAAAAACCACCAAATAAAATGGTAAGTGCAGCAATATATTTCATAATCTTTCCTCCGATCTTTTAATTAAAGTATCGGAGTTTCAAAATATTTTTATTCAAAAGAAAAAGGATAGGAATGCTTTCGCTTCCTATCCTCATTTATTATAATACGCGGCCAAATAGTTCTAAGACCATTTCTATTTCTTGGTCGCTCCAACCTTTAAATCTCTCTTTATAATATTCTTTACGCACAGCTTCAAGTTTTTCAGTTACTTCTCTTCCGTGCTCTGTAATTTCTAAATACACGATTCGACGATCTGAATTAGAACGTTTTCTTTCTACTAATCCTTTTCGTACGAGACGATCTGTAACAGCTGTAATATGACTGGAGGTTACGTTTACTTCACTCGCAATTTGCGAAGCCATCTGTGGACTCTTTAAAAATAACGCACGTAATACAGAAAATTCATTATATGGCATATGTTCTGCAAAACGTGTATTAATATCATTTTGTAATAAACGTATCATTTTTCGAAATGATGCAGATAAATCTAAAATCAGCGTTTCTCTTTTTTCGTTCAATAGCCTCGTCCCTTTTTTAACATATTTACACATATTATAATCTATAAATACCTATGTTGTACATGCTTTCTTTCCTCAACATTCTCATTTATGTAACTTTTTTCATATAAATTTCTTTTTTGTTCACACATATACATATAAAAAGGATGGTGATGGAAAATGCAGGGTGGAATGAATCCTTATTTACACAACGTACGCACAGCTAATACTGGTAAAGAAGCTACTATTACTGTACAAGGCGAAGGCGTCGTTAAAGCAAAACCGAATGTTGTTATATTAACGCTTGGCATTCGAACAGATGATAAAAATGTAAAACAGGCTCAAGAAGAAAATGCAGTGCAATCCAAACAGTTGCTGGATGCACTTAAACAGCTTGGTATTGCCGATAAAGATATAGAAACGATTTCTTATACGATCACTCCTCAATACGAATATGTAAATGATAAAGCATTGCTACAAGGATACCGCGTGGAGCATTTGTATGAAATTACCGTTTTAAATGTACAAAAAGCTGGGGAAGTATATGATATAGCCGTTTCAAATGGCGCAAATGTAGCAAAAGGTTTACGTTTCCGAGTATCTCATCCAAATAAATATTATGAGCAAGCTCTCATTCAAGCTCTGCACCAAGCAGTAGAAAAAGCTCGTGCTATTGCGAGTACATATAATTTAAATATTAATCCTGTTCCCCTCTCATTCGTTGAAGAATCTGCCCAATTACCACGGGAGGTTACGTCTTATGCTACTTTACATGCGCAAGCAGCCCCGCCCATTCAATCGGGTGAATTAGAAATCATTTCATCCATACGGGCTATTTTTACGTATTTATAACGAATTCTCTTTACAAGTAAACGTTATCATTTTACTTGTTGTAAAAACATGATGTTCTGATATAATAAAGAACGGTGAGCTCTTACAAAAGAGATATCACGGGTGGGAGAGGGATATGAAAAAGAAGGTTTAACATGAAAGGAATACTTGAAAGAACATTTAAATTAGGTTTACACGAAACATCACCAAAACAAGAAGTTTTAGCTGGAGTTACGTCATTTTTCACAATCGTATATATTATGATTGTAAATGCGTCAATCTTATCAGATGCTGGCATTCCTCTTGAAGCTGGAATTTTAGCAACTGTTTTTAGTTCATTTGTCGGATGTCTACTCATGGCATTTTGGGCAAATGCACCTGCTATTCTTGTCCCGGGTATGGGTGTAAATGCATTCTTCACGTACACAGCTGTGCATACGCTTGGACTAACTTGGCAAGAAGCATTGGCTGCTGTCTTTATCTCTGGTATTATTTTTGCAATTGCCGCTTTTACACCAATCGCTCGCGTGCTATCAGTATCAATTCCAAAGTCATTAAAGGAAGCGATTACTGTCGGCATCGGATTATTTTTAGCGTTTATCGGATTGCAAAAAGGTGGTTTAGTCGTTTCGAACCCAAATACTGCTGTGGCAATGGGGAAATTAAGTAATCCTGTCGTTCTTGCGACATTACTTACTCTTATCATTGCACTTGTATTATTTATTCGTAACGTACGTGGAAACTTTTTATGGACGATTGCAATAGGAACTGGTATCGCCTGGCTATTTGGTCTTGTGGATACGAGTCAAGTGGGAAATAGTTCATTCTCATTCGCTAATTACGGTGATGTGTTTGGAGCTATGTCATTTGGGAAACTTTCTTCTTTACCATTTTGGATTGCAACATTCTCTTTAAGCATGGTGCTTATCTTTGAGAACATGGGACTTCTGCACGGTTTATTAGAAGATGATCGTAAATTCCCACGTGCTTACCAAGCCAATGCAATTTCAGCAATGACATGTGGTCTATTTGGCACAAGTCCTACCGTTTCAACAGTAGAAAGTGCCGCAGGTATTACTGCAGGTGGTAAGACAGGTCTGACGTCTATCGTTACTGGGTTGCTATTCTTTGCATCACTGTTTGCTCTTCCATTTGTCAAATTAATTCCTGATAGTGCCATTGCACCAATCTTAATTATTATTGGCGGGCTGATGATTACAAGCATCCAACAAATTCCTCTGAATGACTTTTCAGAAGGATTTCCAGCATTCTTAATTATCGTTATGATCCCGCTCACATATAGTATCGCTGATGGCATTGCGTTCGGATTTATTGCTTACCCTATCTTAAAAGTTGCTCTTGGAAAGCGTAAAGAAGTCGCACCATCTATGTATATCATTACATGCTTATTCTTAGCTATGTTTGTATTACATGCTATTGGTTAAAAAAAACACCGAGGAAATCCTCGGTGTTTTTTTTACTTAAACCATCCTTTTTTATAAAACCAGGCCATCATTCCGCCGCCAATTAGTGCCATGATAAGTAGACAAATAAAATAACTATATTGTCCACCAAGCTCTGGCATATGCGTAAAGTTCATTCCATATACTCCCGCAATAAATGTTAATGGCATGAAAATAGTCGAGAATACAGTTAATGTTTTCATAATGTTATTCATATGATGTGAGTTTAATGAAAAATAACTATCCCGAATATCTGCTGTTAACTCTCGACTTGCTTCAATCATTTCTGTTAGTTTAAGCAAATGATCATGTATATCTTTAAAGTAAATTTCATGATCGCTTATACCATAAAAACGAGTCGAATTTAAAATACGATATAATAAATCACGCATCGGAATGATTGTACGCCTTAGCTTTGATAAATCTGCACGTATATCAAATACCTCTTCTAATACACTTCCTGCTGTCTCCCCGGTTAAATTATCATCAATTGCATTTAAATGATCCTCAATGTAATATACAGGCGCAAAATAGTCATCTACAATTTGGTCAATAATTGTATGAGCTACGTGTAAAGGACTATTTTTAATACGCTTCTTTTCTCCAAGTGTTTTCCATACTCTTTCGATTGCATTGTTATGAGAAAAGTGGAAAGAAACAATATAACGATCACTAATAAATAAATCGATTTCGTGCGGTTCTAGTCCATCTTCCCCAAATGCATGAAGAACTAAAAAGTTATATCCATCATAAAAATCAACTTTTGGCCTCTGTACATATTCTATACAGTCTTCAATTGCAAGGGGATGGAACTTAAAATGGTCTTGCAGAATATATATATACTCTTCTTTCGTTGGCTTATATAAATCTAGCCAATACCATACAATATGGTCTTTCTTTGTTTCTTCTAGAGAAACATCATATAATACTTCATCTGTTTTTGTTACTGCACAAATTCTAATCATAATTTCACCCATTATTATTATAAACAAAAAATAGTAAAAAAAGCCAAGGAGAAACCTCCTCAGCTTTTTTTATTACTTCGTTACGATACCGTGTACTAAAGTTGGTGCATCTACGTGTTCTTTAGAGATCTTCATGTTCTCATAAATTTTCGCTTTTACATCTTCAACATTTTCGCGGTTTGCGTAAATTGTAACGAGAGATTCACCTTGCTTCACGCTATCGCCTACTTTTTTGCGCAGCATTAGACCAACTGCTAAATCAATTTCAGACTCTTTCGTTGCACGTCCTGCTCCTAAAAGCATTGCTGCTGTTCCGATTTCGTCTGCAACGATTTCTGATACATATCCGTCTTCTTTCGCTTCCACTTCAATTTTAAATTGTGCTTGTGGCAATTTAGAAGGATCATCAACAACAGATGCGTCGCCGCCTTGCGCTGATAAGAACGTTTTAAATGATTCTAGCGCTTTTCCGTTGTTCATTACTTCAATTAGCTTTTCACGTGCATCTTCTAAAGATGAAGCTTGTCCAGCAAGGTACACCATTTGACTTCCAAGTGTTAAACATAGCTCTTCTAAATCTTTCGGCCCTTTACCTTGTAATGTATCAATTGCTTCTTGAACTTCTAATGCGTTACCGATAGCTTCACCGAGTGGTTGACTCATATCAGAAATAACTGCCATCGTATTACGACCAACGTTATTACCGATACGTACCATTGCTTCTGCTAAACGTTTTGCATCTTCATCCGTTTTCATAAATGCACCTGCTCCAGTTTTTACATCAAGAACAATTGCATCTGCACCAGCAGCAATTTTTTTACTCATAATCGAACTTGCAATAAGCGGAATTGAGTTTACTGTTGCTGTTACATCACGAAGTGCATATAGCTTTTTATCAGCAGGTGTTAAGTTACCACTTTGGCCGATAACAGCGATTTTGTTTTCATTTACAAGACGCATGAATTCATCGTTTTCAATTTCCACATGGAATCCTGGAACTGCTTCTAATTTATCAATTGTACCACCAGTATGTCCTAAACCGCGTCCAGACATTTTCGCTACTGGTACATCTAAAGCAGCTACTAATGGACCTAATACAAGTGTCGTTGTATCACCAACACCACCTGTTGAATGCTTATCTACTTTTACACCTTCAATAGCCGATAAGTCGATTGTATCACCGCTATTTACCATTGCCATCGTTAAATCAGCACGCTCTTGATCGTTCATATCTTGGAAGAAAATTGCCATTGCAAGTGAACTTACTTGATAATCAGGAATATCACCATTCGTATATCCTTCAACAATAAAGTTAATTTCTTCTGTCGTTAATGCATGTCCGTCACGTTTTTTTGCAATTAGGTCCACCATTCTCATTGTGAAGTCACCCCTTCATTTGTTTTACGATTGCTTTTACTAATGCTAAGAAGTTCGCTTTAACACGTTCTGTCGTTTCAATTACTTCATCGTGATGAAGTGGTTGATCTAAAATACCAGCTGCCATATTTGAAATACAAGAAATACCTAATACTTTCATACCAGCATGACGCGCTACAATTACTTCAGGTACTGTTGACATACCAACTGCATCTCCGCCAAGTGTACGAAGCATACGAATTTCAGCAGGTGTTTCATATACAGGACCTGTCATTCCCACGTATACACCTTCTTGTACTTTAATATTTAAGTCTGCTGCAACTTGTTTCGCCATTTCGCGAAGTTCTAGTGTATATGATGTAGACATATCAGGGAAACGTACGCCCATTTCAGAATCATTCGGTCCGATTAATGGATTCGTACCCATGAAGTTAATGTGGTCTGAAATTAACATAAGATCGCCTGGCTCAAATGATGTATTTACACCACCAGCTGCGTTTGTTACAACAACTGTTTCTACACCTAGTTCTTTCATAACACGAACTGGGAATGTTACTTTTTGCATGTCGTATCCTTCATAGAAGTGGAAACGTCCTTGCATTGCTACTACTGTTACACCTTGAAGTGTACCGAATACTAGTTGACCTGCATGGCCTTCTACAGTTGATACTGGGAACTCAGGGATTTCACTGTAAGGTACTGTTACTGCGTTCTCAATTTCGTCTGCTAATACACCTAGTCCTGATCCAAGGATTAGTCCTACTTGTGGTGTCTCTTGAAATTTCTCTTTTAAGTATGAAGCTGATTTTGTAATAAGTTCACGATTCATTTGTTTATCCCCCTATTTCTTTAGCTCGTTTAAGAAGCTTGTTCCGTATTCTGGCATTTTCACACCGAAGTTTTCTGCTACTGTTGCACCAATATCAGCAAATGTTTGACGAAGTGGTAACTCTTGTCCGCCTTCTTTCATGCTTGGGCTATATGCTAATAATGGTACATATTCACGTGTATGGTCAGTACCAGGGTGAATTGGATCATTACCGTGGTCTGCTGTAATTAATAATAAATCATCTTCTTTTAGTTTTGCGAATACTTCTGGAAGACGTGCATCATATTCTTGCAGAGCTTCTCCGTATCCTTGTGGATCACGGCGGTGGCCGAATAATGCATCAAAGTCAACTAAGTTTAAGAAGCTAAGACCTGTAAAGTCCATATTTAATGTATCTACAAGCTTATCCATTCCATCCATGTTAGACTTCGTACGAAGTGATTCCGTTACCCCTTCGCCATCATAAATATCAGAGATTTTACCGATAGCAATTACATCGTAGTCACTATCTTTTAATTCATTCATTACTGTACGGCCGAATGGTTTTAGTGCATAGTCATGACGGTTTGGTGTACGTGTAAAGTTTCCAGGTTCACCAACGAATGGACGAGCAATAACACGACCTACCATGTATTTCTCATCTAATGTTAATTCACGTGCAATTTTACAGATTTTATATAACTCATCAAGTGGCACTACTTCTTCGTGTGCTGCAATTTGCAATACGCTATCAGCAGAAGTATAAACGATTAAAGAGCCTGTTTCCATTTGCTCTTGACCAAGTTCATCAAGAATCTCAGTTCCTGAAGCTGGCTTATTACCGATAATTTTACGGCCTGTTTTTTCTTCTAATTCATCAAGTAATTCTTTCGGGAATCCTTCCGGGAACACTTGGAATGGTGTATCAATGTAAAGGCCCATGATTTCCCAGTGACCTGTCATTG
The DNA here is from genome assembly GCF_030164735.1 of Bacillus sp. RB3. Classification (NCBI taxonomy): domain Bacteria; kingdom Bacillati; phylum Bacillota; class Bacilli; order Caryophanales; family Bacillaceae; genus Bacillus; species Bacillus sp. RB3. The sequence continues at coordinate 111,674 of NZ_JASNGE010000005.1, read as the reverse complement.
TATCTTTACCAGTAGATTTCTCTTGCATTTTTGTGTAATATCCAAGTGGTTTCTCTACTTTAGAGATACCTTTCATTTCTCGAATGTTACCAAGACCTAATTTCACCATGTTAGGCATTTGTAACCCATTCATATGTTCAGCAATGTGACCAATTGTGTCAGATCCTAAATCACCAAATTGCTCAGCATCTGGTGCTTCACCGATTCCCACAGAGTCCATTACGACTAGGAATATACGTTTATATTTATTCATAACTGCGACCTCCTATAAGTTCAGTTCTACTTCTTGTAGTATGTTCAAAACGCTATAAAGTGAAACTGTTATCCAAAAGAATTCTCATTGTCAAACAGTACTTCTTTAAATCATTTTCTAACCTATTTCGTTTACTTGAAACGATTCAAAAACATTTCTAGTTTTTTCTAAGTCAGATGTCAGACATCTGATACTGATATCATAACATGTTTACGCTTTCTTTTTAATACATTTTCGTAGAATTTCTCATTTTCTTCACACTTCTATTGTAATCCATTCTGCAACGAAGTGCTAATTTTTTTATGATTTATTTCTTCATATTAAAAATAAAAAGTAGCTCTAAAGAGCTACTTTTTATTTTACTTCTATTGTTTCTTCTTTATGTTCATGCAATTCGCCTTTTCTTACATGTACTTTCACTTTGTAAGCACCGTTCTCTTTGAAAGTATGTTTCGTTTCATACTCTCCTTTATTTCCTTCTTTCGCTGGAATAAATTCGTGTTTTTCAACACCATCTTTCCAAATCTCTAGTTGTACTTCAGCACCAGTTAATGCTTCTTCTTTTTGCTTTAAATGAACTTTCATTGTAGATTCAGCATTTGCCTTTATGTCTCCAGCCATAAGATGGATCATTGTGTCACTTTTATGATCTCCATGTCCTGCACTGTGATCACTATTTTCTTTTTTTGCATCTTCTACTTTCGCATTTCCTACAGCAACTTTTACTTCTGGCATAACGTGCATTTCACGTGCATTTGTGTGAGCGATAATATGGTATACTCCATCCGTTTCGAATGTTTTCTCTACTGCATAAACACCTTTTCCTTTATGCTTACCATCTAACATCTCGTGTTTTTCGTCGCCATCTTTCCAAATTTCAAACTTTACATCATCGGCATCCGTTACTTTTTCTTTCCCTTGTGTAACAAGTGCTTGTACTTCTGTTTTTTCACCTGGTTTAATTTCTTTCGGATTTGTTTGTACTGCTACTTTTACAGCTTCAAGTTTCTGTTCTTTTTTCGGTTCTTCTTTGTTTGTATTACAGCCAGCCAACGCTAGCATCGCGATAAATAAAGTTATAATCAGTTTTTTCATCATCATTTCCTCCTTTATACTTTATTTAGTATAGAGGAAATACATTGTAATATTCCAGTCTTCTGCTGAAAACAATATACGAAATGTTTGTGAAGTTTCTGTGAAGCGGTCTTCCCCTCTTAATCTATGAAAAAAGAGCATAGTAACTATGCTCTCGGATGAAACTGTTTATATACATCTTTTAATCTAGTTTTTGAAACGTGCGTATAGATTTGAGTCGTTGAAATATCTGCATGTCCAAGCATTTCTTGTACAGCACGTAAATCTGCTCCATTTTCTAATAAGTGCGTAGCAAACGAGTGACGCAACGTATGAGGTGTAAGCTCTTTTTCAATATTTGCTTCTTTCGCTAATCGTTTTAATATTTTCCAAAATCCTTGTCTTGATAAACGATTACCATGATGGTTTAAAAAGAGTGCATCTACTACTTTTTTCCCCATTAATTCTCTTCTTCCTTTTTCAATATACTTTTGAATCGCTTCCGTTGCTAAACTTCCTAGTGGAATAATTCTTTCTTTATTCCCTTTCCCTATGCAACGAACAAATCCCATCGTTAAATGTACATCTTCTAAATTGAGTGCAATCAATTCTGAAACACGAAGTCCTGTCGCATACAGTAACTCTAGCATCGCCTTATCACGAATCCCAAAAGCACTTGTCATTTTTGGTGTTTGAAGTAACGCCTCTACTTCATCAACTGATAATACTTTTGGTAATTTCCGTTCCCCTTGTGGCGTTTCAATATGTACGGATGGGTCGTGTTCTACCGCTCGTTCACGAAGTAAAAATTGGTGGAACGAACGAATTGATGCGATATGACGCGCCAATGTTTTCGAAGATTTTCCGTTCTCTTTTAAATACTGCAAAAAATTAACAATGTGTAAACGGGTCACTTCATGAAAAGTTTTCGTCTGTTCCACATTTTGCAAATACTTTACGTAGCTTTTTAAATCCCGTTCATAAGATACTACTGTATTCTTTGCTAATCCTTTTTCGACAACCATATAATGAATAAAATCTTTTAATTGATCTTCCACTCTACACTACTCCCCATTTTCATAGAAAAACATCATTCTATTTACGAAAGCATCCTTTGCCGGTTCTTCATTCCCTGATACTTTTTCTACAGTCTCTTCTTTAGGTTTTTCATAACGATGATAGCTTTCATATTCTTCATTTATCCATAGTATAGCGAAATAAAACAAAATCGTACAACTTGTAAATAATAAAAATACTTTTATTCCATCAAAAGTTAATTTTAAAGCTCGGCGCATTGTAAATTCCTCCAAAATATAAGTTATTACAACATATGCCAAGCTTTCACCAATTTATACCTTATTCAAATAAAAAACCTCTTCCTAGATAAATAGGAAAAGGTTATTTTTCATCCGTTTCATTTTCTTGACAATTTTTACAAATCCCATGGAATGTTAAACGATGATCTTTCACCTTAAAGCTCCAGTCTCGTTCTACTTTCCTTTCCACTTCACCAAGTAAATCTTCTTGTATTTCTTGTACAGCACCACATTGTGTACAAATCAAATGATGGTGGAAACGCTGCGCACCTTCTTGGCGTAAGTCATAGCGTGAAACACCGTCTCCGAAGTTAATCTTATCGACAACTTTTAACTCAGATAATAGTTCTAAAGTTCGATAGACGGTTGCTAATCCGATCTCTGGCGACTTTTCTTTTACAAGGAGGTAAACATCTTCTGCGCTTAAATGATCTTCTTCATTTTCTAGCAGCACACGAACTGTTGCTTCACGTTGCGGTGTTAATTTGTAGCTCGCTGCATGTAATTGCTTCTTAATTCGTTCAATTCTTTCTTCCATTCGGTACTACTCCCTCCTCGCCACTCTTACACCATTATATCAGAAGAAGGGCTTCTGTCAAAAGAAAAAAACAATAAAAACAAATTGATAATTATTCTCAAAAAGTATTTATTTTTTATTAATAGCCTCAACGACTTCTTTCATTAAAACTGGTGATGCGTAAGCCTCCACACTAGAAGCAAGTGCTAACACCACTCCAATTACGAGAAAGAAGCATGTATAACGTATTAATAATGGTAATAGTGGCTCGGTTATTTTTCTAATAAATTGATGCCTAATCATCCGTAAAGAAAAACTTGCAGCAATAGTTGTCATAACGAGAAAGACTGGAATGATAATTAAATTTTGTGGCAAAACAGATACAAATGCTAATAATAATCCATTCCATCCATGCTGACTTACTAAAAAACCAACTGTAAATCCAACGACAACTCCTTTTACAAATAATAAAATAAAAATAAGTGGTAATCCAATAATTGAAATCCCTAAAATCCAAATAAATCCGATGTATTTTAATTGCGAAAAGTAACTTTCTCGAAACATTTCGCCCGCAATGGCAAATTCTCCTTTAGAGACTTGTCCAAAAAAACGTTGTAAATAAAATGATAAATCTTGTTTTTGATTGATTTGTAAACTATTCACCAGAATAGCTCCGAATATTACTCCCATCAATAATAAAACGGCGTTAAATATATATAATGAAGAGTTTTCCTGTATGTGAGACATTACACGGTCTTGCCAATTTTTTCGCCACATTTTTCTTCCCTCCGTTCACACTCTTATTAAAAATGTATGAAAGAAAGAAAAAAGTATGACGAATTAACATTGAAATTCCGCTCTACTTTGCTAAACTAAAAAGTAGAGAATAGGAGGGATTTCTCTTGAAACCATTATTATTAGATTTTCCAACATTATTTCAAACTGAACGCTTGCAAGTTCGTAAACCATTTCCAGGTGATGGTGCAGAAGTATATGAAGCAATCCAAGCTTCTCTAGAAGACTTAGTACCGTGGATACCAATTAACGCTGAAACAGAAGAGAGTGCTGAAGAAATTGTTCGCGAAGCTCACGGACAGTTTTTACTTCGTGAAACACTTGATTTTCACTTATACGATAAAGTATCTGGTACATTCATCGGAGCAATTACACTAAAGCCTGAAAACTGGGATATTCCAAAGTTTTCACTTCACTTCTGGCTACATAGTGCCTATACAAAACAAGGCTATATGACCGAAGCTGTTAAAGGTGCAATTCAGTTCGCCTTTGATAAACTAGGCGCTAGAAGAATTGAAATTCGTACTGATGCAACAAATATAAATGCATGTAGCTTAGCAGAACGTCTAGAATTCATTCTAGAAGGTACAATGGAAAATGATTTCCTAGCACCAGATGGTAGCTTACGTGATGCACGTGTATATGCAAAAATCAATTAAAAAACACTCGCCTTTGGCGAGTGTTTATTTTTGTAGTTGTAAATATTGTACTGCAAACATCGTCTTCGCATCATGAATACGAAGATCTTTCATAAGAGTAATCGCTTCTTCTAACGATACTTCCATTAATTCCACAAACTCATCTTCATCTAACTCAGCTTTATTTTCTTTTTTTGTCAAACCTGTCGCTTTATATACATATAAAATTTCATCTGCGAATCCTGGAGATGTATAGAAAGAAGTAATGAGCTCCATATTTTCACATACATATCCTGTTTCCTCTTCTAATTCACGAACTGCTGTTACCTCAGATTTTTCACCAGGTTCTAACTTACCAGCCGGAATTTCTATAATCGCCTTTTCAAGTGCTTTACGATACTGCTCAACAAGCACAATTTTCCCCTCATCAGTAATAGCAATAATAGCAACTGCACCAGGGTGATTTACAATTTCACGTTTACTCATTGCTCCATTTGGTAATACTACATCATCAACACGAACTTTTATAACTCTACCATCAAAAATCGGCTCAGTTTTTACTGTTCTCTCTGCAAGATTACTCATACTACTTCATCTCCCTGTTCTATTTCCTATTCTTTCCTCATACATTTTACCACATTGAAAGGAGCGTGATAGAAATGAAGGTTTATATTTTACCAAATCGCGTCACTTTAGTCGGAAAAGCATGGCAAATTCGCCATAAGCTAAAGCAATATAGCAAAGAGTATACAACTGTACAAGAGTGGATTACAGCAAATAAAGTGAAACATTAATCATGCTTTTACGGGCAGTTAATGCGCAACGAAAAGTAAACGTTTGTCAACCTCTTTTCCCTCTCGTACAATAAAGGTAAGGAGGTTGACCTATGAAAAAACGTCAATTAGGAAACTCAGATTTGTTTGTTACAGAAATGGGCCTTGGCTGTATGTCTCTCGGTACATCTGAAACAGAAGCTATGCATATTATCGATGAAGCGATCGATTTAGGAATTAATTTTTTTGATACAGCAGATTTATATGATTACGGATTAAATGAAGAATTTGTTGGAAAAGCCTTGAAGGGAAGAAGAGACCAAATTGTACTTACAACGAAGGTTGGAAATCGTTGGACAGAAGAAAAAAATGGCTGGTCTTGGGATCCTTCTAAAGCTTACATAAAGACTGAAGTAAAGGAAAGTTTACGTAGACTTCAAACTGATTATATTGACCTTTACCAACTTCATGGCGGAACGATTGAAGATCCAATAGATGAAACAATTGAAGCTTTTGAAGAATTGAAAAAGGAAGGTATTATTCGCCATTACGGTATTTCTTCTATACGCCCAAATGTCGTTCGTAAGTATGCAAAACGCTCAAACATCGTTAGTGTACTAATGGAATATAGCCTTTTAAATCGTCGTCCAGAAGAATGGTTCCCCCTTCTGAATGAACACCAAATTAGCGTCATTGCCCGCGGGCCACTTGCAAAAGGAATTTTAACTGACAACAATGCAAGAAAAATAGAAAGAGTAAAGGAAAAGGATTATCTCTCTTATTCTTACGATGAATTACATACAACTCTAGCGAGTGTAAAAGAAACGATTGGAGAATGCTCTTTAACAGGAACAGCTATTCAATATTGCTTACATAATAAGACTGTTGCAGCTGTTATACCTGGTGCAAGCTCTCTTCAACAATTACAGGAAAATATACGAGCTAGTCAACAGTTACCTTTAACGAAAGAAGAATATATACAACTTCAAAAGATTGTTAAATATGACACATATGCTTTGCATCGTTAAAAATATCGAATTATCGATAAAACAGAAGACTGTCTCCAGTATTAGGAGACAGTCTTTTTTATAACGTATCATATTTATCAGGATTCGTTCCTACATGTAAATCACGATTCAACGTGTTAATTTGACGTATCTCTTCTTCAGTTAGTGCAAAATCAAAAATAGTAAAGTTTTCTTTAATACGAGATGGTGTAACAGATTTAGGAATTGTAACAATCCCGCTTTGAATATCCCACCTTAATATAACTTGTGCAGGTGTTTTTTCATATTTGTTAGCAATAGCCTGAATGATTGGATGCTGGAATACTTCTCCGCCCCTCATTAACGGACTCCATGCTTCCATTTGAATTTGCTCATCTTGACAATAATTGCGCAACTCAAATTGCGTCAACATCGGATGAAGTTCCACTTGGTTTACCATCGGCTTCACTTTGCAATTTGGTAATAATAGTTCTAAATGATGTTTATGAAAATTAGAAACACCAATCGCGCGCACTTTACCTTCTTCATACAATTTTTCCAAAGCTCGGTACGTATCAACATACTTCCCTCTTACCGGCCAATGTATTAAATATAAATCTACATAGTCCATTTGTAATTTTTTCAAACTCTTTTCAAATGCCTCGAGTGTCTCCTCATATCCTTGATCGTCGTTCCATACTTTTGTTGTAATAAATATATCTTCTCTTGGAATTCCTGATTCACGTATCGCCTCTCCGACACCGCTTTCATTTTCATATACAGTTGCTGTATCAATCGAACGGTATCCAACTTCTAACGCTGTTTTTACTGCTTGTTTTACTTCGTCTCCTTCTTTCGCTTTATATACGCCTAGACCAATCATCGGCATTTTCACGCCATTATGAAGTGTAGTTGTTGGAATATGCACAGTCGTCTCCCTTTCATTGTTACATTTTTATAAGCCACAACTTTATTTCAACAAGATTCATCCCAAAAGTCAAAACATAAGTACAGTTTACATAACACTTTTATATAGCTAAAAAATAACGTGAACTCATTCATTCACGTTATTTTCTCTCCATTCTTTCGCTTTTTCATCCACATTGCGCACAAACTCATTTTTCCCTTCCGTATATAACGTGCCATCATATGTATACTTTTCGGCTAATTCTCTCTTTAAGGTTGCATATGCCTCTGCTTCTTCACAATGAGCCATCATATAATCACGAAACGCTAAATGCCTTACAATCTCTGGATTTCCTTTTTCAAACACGTGTAAATGATACGAACGTTTTTCTTCAGTTCCATGAATAAAATATCGGCGTCTTGAAATACCATTTTCCCCTTTTACGATGTAACCAAGCTCTATAAATCGTTCATTCCACCCATCTACTCTTTCGATATTTTCTACTTCCATGATCATATCAATAATAGGTTTAGCTGCTAGTCCAGGCACTGACGTACTTCCAATATGATGAATTTTTACCGTTTCTGGCATCGCTGACTTTAATCTTTCAGCCTCCATTTGAAATTTTTCACTCCAATGGTTTTCATGTGGAACAACGACAATTTTTCTCATTCTAACTCCCCTTTTCTTACAAGCTTGTCAAAAAATGATCAGTGGTATTTCACTGATCATTTTTTTATTATTTAAAGTCTTTCCAAGTGAGGTTACTTTCACTTAGCAGTTCTTCAAATGATTTATTCTTTTCACGTTCTTTTTGTTCTTGGCGCTTTCTTTCCAGTTCAGCTGCCTCTTTTTCCTCTTCTCTCACTTGCAACTCTTTCTTCTTACTCTTTAATTGTTGCATGAGTGAATCATTTAATTGATCGCCTAATGTAAGTGTTTCTTTCTTTGGTTGATTCACTTGTGATTGTCTTTGTCTTTGTATTTGTCTTTGTTTCTTTTTCTTCATGCTACTCACCTTTTACTTTTTTCTCCATTATAGTAGATACACGATGAAATCGACAATAAAAAAGGGTCTTTACTCTATTATTCACCTTTTGTAAATATGTTAATTTTTCGAAAAGACTAAATTTTTGTGTAGCTATAATCCTATGAATCTATTAAAATTATGTCGTATGATGTCAGATTATAAAAAAAGGAGAATTATATTATGTGGAAAAAAATTATTCCTGCCGTTGCTGTTTTAAGCACCATTACTTTTTCAAGCGTATTTGCCGCTCCCCCATCTCAGAATCCAGCTGAACAAAACCGCTACATAGACGTACAAATGCTTGGTATTAATGATTTCCATGGACAACTAGATACTGTTAAAAAAATCAATAATAAAGAAGCTGGTGGCGCTGATTACTTAGCTACTTATTTAAAAGAACGTAAAAAACAAAACCCTAATACACTTCTCGTACATGCTGGTGATATCGTCGGAGCTAGTCCACCAGTTTCAGCATTATTACAAGATGAACCGACAATTGAATTTTTAAATGACTTAAAATTTGATGTTGGTACAATCGGAAACCATGAATTTGATGAAGGTATTGATGAAATGCAACGCCTCATTTACGGTGGATATCATGAAAAAACAGGGAATTTCAAAGGAGCTAACTTCCCCTATGTAGCTGCTAACTTCTACAACAAATCAACTGGCCGCTTATTTTTACCACCGTTTACTGTAAAAATGGTAGATGGTGTTCCTGTAGGATTCATTGGGGTTGTTACAACTGATACACCAAATGTCGTTATGCCTACGATGCTTAAAAATGTACAAATTACTGATGAAGTAGAAGCAATTAATAAATCAACACAACAATTAAAACGCCTCGGCGTTAAATCTATCGTCGTTCTTGCTCATGTCGGTGGAACAACCGATGAGTCTGGAGTAACAAATGGCGATCTTACTCGAATTGCAAATGAAACAGACCCAGAAGTTGATGTTATTTTCGGTGGACATAGTCATACGTATGTAAATGGTACAGTAAATAATAAACTAATTGTCCAAGCAAATTCATACGGAACGGCTTTCTCAGACGTGGATGTAACAATTGATCGTAAAACAAAGGATATTGTAAAGAAAAAAGCTGAAGTTGTTACAACGTATCATGAAGGTGTAGAACCTGATAAACAAGTAAAGAAAAAACTAGATCAATATAAAGAAAAAATCGCACCACTTGTAAATGAAGTGGTCGGAAAATCTACAGCACCTATCGACCGTAAACAAAATGATGCTGGTGAGTCCACTCTTGGAAATTTAGTTGCCGATGCTCAGCGTCAAACGATGCAAACTCAAATCGCCCTCATGAATCCTGGTGGCATTCGTAATGACTTAGATGCTGGTGATATTACGTGGGGTGAGTTATACGGCATTCAACCTTTTGGAAATCAATTAATTAAAGTAGATTTAACAGGTCAAGACATTCGCGATATTTTAAATCAGCAATGGCAAAAAGGAACAACAAGAATGCTTCAAATTTCAGGTATTCAATATACGTGGGATGCAAATAAACCAAACGGTGAAAAAGTTACAAATATACGTTTAACAAACGGAGAAGAATTATCTCCATCTAAAGTGTATAGCGTAGTTGCAAATGCCTTCTTAGCTTCTGGCGGTGACGGATTCGTATCATTTAAAAATGGTAAAAATGCAGAAACTGGTCCAAACGACTTTGAAGCGTTAGTCGATTACGTAAAACAATTAAAAGAACCAATTCAGCCAGTTATTGATGGAAGAATTCAAAAAGTAAATTAAGTGTTTCTCTAATAATAAATTTCATTTTTCACGCCATAAAGGATTTATACTGATCCTCTATTTTATACGTAATATACATCATAAAAAGGATACTCGTTCTTCCAATGAACATAGTATCCTTTTCTTTAGTTATCAAAATGTGATGTTTTGTCAACTTCATATTGCTGTAAAAATTGGTGCAACGCCTCTTCTACAAGTTTAGATTTTTGAATTCCTTTCGATTCCGATATAAGGTCCAATTGTGATAATATTTCTGTATTAATAGAAAAGGTTCGTCTCTTCTTCTCTGTACTTTTACTCATAATTGGTACAATTACTTCTTCTCTTTTTCTTAATAATTCATAAATGCTTTGTAATTGCTCATAAATTAACAATTGATAATCTGTTTTCTCATATTGAAGGGCGGTCGCTTCTTGGAGTTGTAAGTGACGTGGTTCTTCTCCATCTCCTACAAAAATACGTTTCTTCTGCTCTCCATCATATTCGTATCCAATCAATCTTAATTTCTTCGATAATGTATACGGGCTTATTTCAAGACGTTTTGCTATAATAGCGATGGGTTCACGTCTATTTAAACCATCTATAATTTCTCCAATCGTCACAATTTCCCTCCTCCCGTGTTGAAATGACACTAGTATGGTATGTTACAATGATTTTCTAACAGTATATGCAAAATGAATAGCCTGTGCGATTCATACGATTTCACAAAAGGAGGTTTTCAATATGCTTTTTCGTAGCTACACCCCTCAGTTCTATAATGAAAACAAACAACTCATTCCTAACAGTATCGCTACGATAGAAAGCGTTATGATTAATAATCGAAAACAAACTCTCCTTATGCGTGGACAAAACGTAGAGCAACCTATTTTATTATGCTGTCACGGCGGACCTGGGATGGCACAAATCGGATTTATTCGCCATTTTCAAAAAGAATTAGAGAAGCAATTTATTGTTATTAATTGGGATCAGCGCGGGGCTGGTAAATCCTTTTCACTGAAAGATTTCGGAGCAAATTTCACAATCGAACAATTCGTTTCCGATGCAAAAGAAGTGATTCAATATGTACTTAAAAGGTTCAACAAACAAAAACTATTTCTCGCTGGTCATTCTTGGGGAAGTATTATTGGGCTTAACATAGCACATCAATATCCAAAGTATATCGAGGCTTACATCGGTATTGGGCAAATTGTACATATGAAACAAAATGAAGAATTGCTATATCAACATTTAATTCATTCTGCAAAAAAACATGATCATAAAAAGGCATTAGCTTCCCTTTTAAAATTAGGCAAACCACCATTTTTAGATACGAGACGTCTCATTATTCAAAGAAAGTGGCTTGGCACATTTGGAGGAGCAATCCAAAACGGATCTTCCTTTTCTTTCATACGAAAAGGTTTCTTTTCTCCTGAGTATACGCTATTAGATTGGTTCAAATTTCTCGCAGGAAATTTAAAATCTGGCGTTTTATGGGAAGAAATGCTGACAATCGATTTCTTTTCTTCTATCTCAAGTTTATCTATTCCAGTTTATTTTTGTTCTGGTCGCTATGATTATCAAACTCCTTATGCACTCGTTCAAGAATATTGCGATATTATTGAAGCGCCTATAAAAAAGATGATTTGGTTCCCAAATTCAGCACATTCTCCTGATTTAGAAGAACCAGAATTATTCGCTAATTCTTTGCAATCAATTAAACAAGAGCTAGCTTTTCAGCATTAGTAACAAAAGGCTCTTTTACATTTCATAGAAAACATTTTATAATAATATGTCGCAAGTATGTATAAACATAGCAAAACATTTCATATTTACTTGTCTTAACAGAATAAAAATTTAGGGAGATTACATTTATTATGAACGCTGTACTCGTCGCAGTAGCAATTATGCTATTGCTTAGTTTGTTACGTGTCCAGGTCATTGTCGCCATCATTGTTGGAGCTTTAACAGGCGGAATTATCGGCGGACTCGGTATTTCAGAAACGATTAACACTTTTACAACTGGTCTTGGAAATAGTGCTCCAATCGCTTTAAGTTATGCAATGCTTGGTGGTTTCGCTATTTCCCTTTCCAAAACAGGACTTCCAGATGCTATGATTCAAACTGCATTAAAATGGATTGGCAATGAACAAGACACGCAAAAACAAGTTTATTCTAAAATACTTATTTTATTCATTATTTTAACGATGGCTTGTTTCTCACAAAATTTGATTCCTGTTCACATTGCTTTCATCCCCATCTTAATTCCAGCACTTTTAAAAGTATTAAATGAGCTGAAAGTGGATCGCAGACTTGTCACATGTATTATTACATTTGGATTGATTACTCCTTATATGTGGATCCCTGCAGGATTCGGAAAAATTTATCATGACGTATTACAAACCAACGCTGCGCAAAGCGGCCTTACATTTGATGTCACACTTATTCCAAAAGCAATGACTATTCCAGCAATCGGTATGATTATTGGATTATGTGTAGCGGTATTCATTACGTACCGAAAACCTCGTACGTATGAAACAGAACAAATTCATACTACCGAAAATGAAATCGTTCCCTATACAAAACGTAGCATTACTTTCGGGTTATTATCTATCATTGCTACATTAACTGTTCAATTAACAACAGAATCAATGATTTTCGGTGCTTTAGCAGGTATTATCGTCTTATCAGTTAGTGGCAGTCTACCACTTAAAGAAGCAGATGCGATATTAACAAGCGGAATGCGTATGATGTCCTTTATTGGCTTTGTTATGATTGCTGCCGCCGGATTCGGCGCTGTTCTTCGAAAAACAGGACATGTTGAATCTCTAGTGCAAACGAGTGCACATCTAATCGGAAATAACAAACCACTCGCTGCATTTCTTATGCTCGTTATTGGACTTCTCGTTACGATGGGAATTGGTTCATCCTTTTCAACCATCCCTATCTTAACAACCATTTTTGTACCTCTTTGCATTCAGCTTGGATTTAGTCCAATGGCCACAATTGCAATTATCGGTACAGCCGGAGCGCTAGGTGACGCAGGATCTCCAGCATCGGATAGTACCCTTGGACCAACATCCGGTTTAAATGCTGATGGTCAGCACCATCATATATGGGATACATGTGTACCCACTTTTCTACATTACAATATACCGTTACTTATATTTGGCTTTATTGCCGCAATTACATTATAAAAAGGTGCGTATAAAACGCACCTTTTACTTTTTTATTTTTCCTTTTAATTGTTGAAAAGCTACTTTTCCATTATCTCTGACATAGCTTTCTATTGTCGGTAGTGATGAACCTCTCCATTCACACTCTATGCTCCCATTCGGTCCAACAATTTTTAATTTATCTGGTATATGTATATTTAGAAATCTCGCTGACCGAATTAAATCAATAGCAATCTGATCACTTGAGGTTACAATTCCATCTATATACGGATTGTTTTGCAATAATGTAATAAATTGTTTATTTGTATATCCTTGTACACATTCTTCTCGATAAGAGATTCCTTCATCCCAAACAGCGTCTAAAAACCCTGCTATATGATCTTCCATTTCTTCACTTTCTTCTCCCTCACCGAAATATGCAAGAAAGTGACACCCTTTCTCTTTTAATAAAGAAACAGCACTCTGTCCACTTTCATAATAATTTCCATGTGATTGTTGCTTATCAATCACAACAAACGGAAATGGAATTTCTCCTATACTTTTAAAAACTGCTCTTGTCAAAATAACACCTGCAATGTTATTTTGCTTCAGCATATGTATGTATCTATCTTTATTCTCTATATTACAAATAATGATTTGATAGCCTTCTTTATATGCTATTTCCTCAATACAATGTAGCAAAGTGATGTTTGATTGGTTACATAAATTATCTACAAGTAATGCAATTATCGTTGAATTCTCTTTAAATAGTGGCTTCGTTGCACTGTTTGGCCTATAACGTAATTCTTTAATTGCTTCCTTTACTTGTTTTACTGTGTCCTCATGAACGTATCCTTTTTCATTCATAACTCGTGAAACGGTTGCGACTGAAACACCTGCCAATTTTGCAACATCACGTATAGTTGCCACATCGTCACCCCTTAATATGGTAATAGATTACAATTTCACGGTAACCTAAATTACACTATCCGTCAAGATTAATAACTCATATTTCTGAAAATTGTTACATTATTTCACCAAACGATATTCCAACTGAATTTCATGTAAAATTGGGATATTATCATATCCCATACGTGGAATTTCTTTCTTAATTTTTCGTGCCTCCTCTACCGCATTCACATATAAATTAGTCATTACAAAATTACGTTTTTGGTAAAATCGTAACGCATTCATATTATCATTTGTTGTAATAAGCCAAACCTGTCTGCACCGTTCTTCTTCTGCAACTTGTAATACACAATCCACAAGTTTCGTCCCTATTCCTTTTCTTTCTTCAAAGCTATCTAGCGATACAATTTCGCACATATTTCCGGTCACTTCATACGTTATAATTCCGATTATTCTGTCATCTGAGAGCGCAACAAATCCTGGCAACTCTTCTAACTGATGTCCCTTACCACGTGAAACCATCAATGAACTTCCCCAATTCCCACACATGAACATTCGGATTGTTTCTTTCATCGCTGGCGTAATTTTTTGTATATGCAGCATTTCCTATTTCTCCCCTTTTATATCATTGTGATACAATATAAGTGTATCACATGTAACGGTATTTGGAGGATGAGGTAAAGTATGAAACGTTTTTTTGCAGCATTGTTTACTATACTAGGTGCAATAACTGCCCTTGGGATTTTCTTTACAAATAAAGTGATGTACTTAAAGAAAAAAACAGAGGAAGAAGTACTCGAAAGAGAAACGAAAAAACATTTTCGTATAGAGGATTTTGATGCTCTTCATAAAGAAGAAATTCATATCCCTTCACAATTCGGATACGACCTTCACGGATATTACATTCCTGCTGGTCATTCCACCAATAAGTTTATGGTTTTTTGCCACGGTGTAACTGTAAATAAAATAAACTCTGTAAAATATGCAAACTTATTCTTAAAAAGGGGATATAACGTCCTCATTTACGATCATCGTCGTCATGGTAAAACTGGCGGAAAAACAACAAGCTATGGATACTATGAAAAACATGATTTAAAATCCGTAGTTGACTGGCTAAAAAACCGTTTTGGCACCAATATTACACTTGGTATTCATGGTGAATCTATGGGAGCTGCAACACTTCTTCAATACGCAGGACTTGTAGAAGATGGTGCTGATTTCTATATTGCAGATTGTCCTTTCTCTGATTTTCACGGACAATTACAGCACCGTTTAAAGGTTGAATTCCATTTACCAAAATGGCCTTTATTACCTTTAGCAAACGCATTTTTGAAAGTTCGTGACGGTTATACAATTCGTGAAGTTTCACCAATCGACTGTATAAAAAACATTAACAATCCCGTTCTCTTTATTCATAGTAAAGATGACGACTATATTTTAGCTGATATGACAAAAGCGTTATATGAAGCGAAAGAAAATAATAAGCAGCTTTATATTGCAGAACACGGTGCACACGCTTGCTCTTATAACGAAAATAAAGAAGAGTACGAAGCAGCCGTCGATCAATTTTTAAACACATATGTGAAAGAAACAAAAAACAGGCTTGCATAAGCCTGTTTTTTATTGCGCTAAAACGTCTGTAACTTGTTCCATATTTTCAGAAATCCATTGCATTGCATCATCTAACGTTGGGAATTCTGTCGTTTGAAATGTTACTTCATCTTGAAGTAACCAAACATCCTTTGCCTCTTGCCCTACACCTGCAATGGACCAATGTAACAAACTATATGGATGATTATCATTCAAAAATGATGCCCACGTGCGCTCATTTGCAATGTTTCGTAATGTATGTAATTGTTTATCCATCTCTCGTCACCTTACTCTAGTCAGTTATGAAAACTATTATAACACTCTCTTCTTTCTCAAACAAAGTGCTCTTTTTTCTCCGCTATTTGCGGGCAGTAAAACTCCCACCTCAAAATTCGGCTGAAACAAAGAAGTTAGGTAGGAGATTAACTGCCCCTAAAAGCCCGATTGGTTCAACTAATAATTAGTGGGGGATGCCTCCCCCACTAATTAAAGTTTCACTTTATATTGCCAAGCACTTCCCTTGATTATATGATGAAATTAAGCGTTTGGGAAGGAGGGATAACGTTGGCAAAAGTACAAATTAAAGTAAATGATAATG
The DNA here is from genome assembly GCF_030164735.1 of Bacillus sp. RB3. Classification (NCBI taxonomy): domain Bacteria; kingdom Bacillati; phylum Bacillota; class Bacilli; order Caryophanales; family Bacillaceae; genus Bacillus; species Bacillus sp. RB3. The sequence goes on along the minus strand of NZ_JASNGE010000005.1, from coordinate 95,387 downwards.
GCTCTTTTCGCGTTACAGGGGACGTGGAATTAGTCGACTCACAAGGGAATGCATTCCCAGCAAAACCGGCATTTTCTTTATGCCGTTGTGGTTTATCAAAAAATATGCCTTATTGCGACGCTTCGCATAAAGGTAAATTCGAGTCCGTTGTTAGAGCACCAGAGGCAGAATAATTTTACATGTGACATGCACATTTTTTTGTGCATGTTTTTTCTTTTTAGCAACTCCGTTATATCCCTTCTCTTTACAACATTTCTAATACTTTTATTTCCATTCCAGCCTGCATATATTTTCACACAATTCTTCACATTCGAATATTTTTTACTAGCCTTTTATTTTTTTTGTGCTATAATTTGAGCAAACAGCATCCTTCGGGGTCGGGTGAAATTCCCAACCGGCGGTGATGAAGTGAAAACTTCTAAGTCCGTGACCCGTTTTCAACTCGAAAACGGTGGATCTAGTGAAACTCTAGGGCCGACAGTATAGTCTGGATGGGAGAAGGATATGTTTCTAGTTTTTTATATAGTGAATACACTTTTATTTCAGTATGCATATTTTTAAAGATTCATTTTGATTCTTTATATATGTTTAATTTTCTATACTTATTTTTTATACTGAAATAAAAAGAGACAACTAGCGTTTAAAAATTCGATATTTTGCTAGGTTTTTTCCTTATGCAGAAATATCAATTATCGTTAGGTTTCTTTCCTATGCTTTCGTATTCAAACTATATTTCTAGAAATCACGTCTCCCAAACCCCAAGGATATTAAATCCTTGGGGTTTTTTGATTTTTTTTGGAGAGGTGAAGAAAATGACAGATCAAGAATATATGAGGATTGCCCTGCAGTTAGCAGAAGGAACATCAGGACAAACAAGTCCAAATCCTATGGTTGGTGCTGTTGTTGTAAAAGATGGAAACATCGTTGGTATGGGCGCTCATTTACGAGCTGGTGAAGAACACGCAGAAGTTCATGCCCTTCAAATGGCTGGTCAGAACGCCAAAGACGCTACCGTTTATGTAACACTGGAACCGTGTAGCCACTTTGGAAAAACACCACCTTGCTGTGAATTGCTCATCGAAAAAGGAGTTAAGCGTGTTGTAATTGCTACTCTCGATTGTAATCCGCTCGTTTCTGGTAACGGAAAAAGAAGATTAGAGGAAGCTAGAATTGAAGTAACTACTGGTGTTCTTGAAGCAGAAGCAGTTTTATTAAATCGCTACTTTTTTCACTACATGAAAACGAAACGCCCTTTTGTAACAATCAAAACAGCGATGAGCTTAGATGGAAAAACAGCAACTGTAACTGGTGAAAGTAAGTGGATTACAGGTGAAGAAGCACGTGCTGATGTTCACCAATATCGCCATACACATGATGCAATTCTTGTTGGAGTGAATACAGTTATAGCTGATAATCCTCATTTAACAACAAGAATTCCAAATGGTGGGAAACATCCTATTCGCGTTGTTTTAGATACCCATTTACGAACGCCACCATCTTCTCATGTTATAACAGATGGTTTAGCACCGACATGGATTATTGTCGGTAAGGATGTAAAGAAAGAGAAAATATCTTCTTATGAATCTAAAAATATAGCTATATTCCAAATGGAAACGAAGCATATAGAAATCGAGGACCTTCTTTCCTTTCTTGGAGAGAAACAAATTCTTTCTCTATTCGTTGAAGGTGGCCAATCGATTCATGCAAGTTTCTTAAAAACAAACAATTTTAATGAAATTGTAACCTATATAAGCCCGAAATTAATTGGTGGGAAAGATGCTCCTACTTTATTTGGAGGAAATGGTTTTTCAAAATTACAAGATGCGCTTTCCTTGAAAATTCAAGAGATGAAACAAATTGGTGATGATATAAAAATCGTTGCGAATGCCCGAAACGAGGTGACGAAATGTTTACAGGAATTGTAGAAGAATTAGGAACGATAGCAAACATGCAACAAAGCGGAGAAGCGATGAAATTAACGATTCATGCAAAGAAAATTTTATCAGATGTTCACTTAGGTGATAGTATCGCGGTTAACGGTATTTGCTTAACTGTAACGAGCTTTACAACTACTTCATTTACAGTTGATGCAATGCCTGAAACGATGCAGTCGACATCACTTCGCATGCTTAAACCGCACTCTAAAGTAAATTTAGAGCGAGCAATGGCTGCAAACGGACGATTCGGTGGACATTTCGTTTCAGGACATATTGATGGCACCGGAACGATTTTAAATAAAAAACAACATTACAATGCCGTCTATTACAAAATAGCAATTTCTGATGAACTGCTGCGCTATTGTTTGCAGAAAGGGTCCATTGCTGTTGATGGAACGAGTTTAACGATATTTGCTATAGACGAATCTTCCATAACGATTTCACTCATCCCGCACACAGTAAGCGAATCTGTCATTGGGGAAAAAAATGCCGGAGATATCGTAAACATTGAGTGTGACATGATTGGTAAATATATCGAACGCTTTATTACTAAACCTACAAAACGAGTAGGTTCAATGACTGAAAGCTTTTTACAAGAAAACGGATTTCTATAAGGGGGAAGCACAATGTTTCATCGTATTGAAGAAGCTCTAGAAGATTTAAAACAAGGTAAAGTCGTTATCGTATGTGATGATGAAAACCGAGAAAATGAAGGCGATTTTATTGCTTTAGCAGAGTACATTACACCAGAAACAATTAATTTTATGATTACACATGGCCGTGGTCTCGTTTGTGTACCGATTACAGCAGGGTACGCAGAACGTCTACAATTAGAACCAATGGTATCTCATAATACAGATTCACATCATACTGCGTTTACAGTGAGCATTGACCATGTTTCTACAACAACAGGGATTAGCGCTCACGAACGTGCAACTACGATACAAGAATTGTTAAACCCCGCATCAAAAGGCGCTGATTTCAATCGACCTGGACATATCTTTCCATTAATTGCGAAAGAAGGCGGTGTCCTGCGTCGTGCAGGTCATACAGAAGCTGCTGTTGATTTAGCAAAGCTATGCTGTGCCGAACCAGCTGGAGTTATTTGCGAAATTATAAATGAGGACGGCACGATGGCACGTGTACCTGATTTAATAGAATGTGCAAAACAATTTGATATAAAAATGATTACAATAGAAGATTTAATTGCTTATCGCCGCGATCATGAAACACTTGTGACGAGAGAAGTGGAAATTACATTACCTACAGATTTCGGTACTTTCCACGCAATTGGCTATTCTAACTCATTAGATACGAAAGAACATATCGCACTTGTAAAAGGTGATATTTCAACAGGTGAACCGGTACTTGTACGTGTTCATTCTGAATGCTTAACAGGAGATGTATTCGGTTCACATCGCTGCGATTGCGGACCACAACTCCATGCAGCACTTGCTCAAATTGAGCGTGAAGGAAAAGGTGTTCTTCTTTATATGAGACAAGAAGGAAGAGGCATTGGGCTTCTTAATAAGCTTCGCGCTTATAAATTACAAGAAGAAGGATTCGATACTGTAGAAGCAAATGAAAAACTCGGCTTCCCTGCTGATCTTCGTGATTACGGTATCGGTGCTCAAATATTAAAAGATTTAGGTTTACAAAGCTTACGATTATTAACGAATAACCCAAGAAAAATTGCTGGCTTACAAGGTTACGATTTAGAAGTAGTCGAGCGTGTACCGTTGCAAATGCCGGCAAAAGAAGAGAATAAATCGTATTTACAAACGAAAGTAAATAAATTAGGACACTTACTAAACTTATAATTAAAGGAGAGATTTATTATGGTATTCGAAGGTCATTTAGTTGGTACAGGATTAAAAGTTGGAGTTGTTGTTGGACGTTTTAACGAATTTATTACAAGTAAGTTACTTGGCGGCGCTTTAGACGGATTAAAGCGTCACGGTGTAGAAGAAAGTGATATTGATGTTGCTTGGGTTCCTGGTGCATTTGAAATTCCTTTAATCGCTAAAAAGATGGCTAGTAGCGGAAAGTATGATGCTGTTATTACATTAGGTACTGTAATCCGAGGTGCTACAACTCACTACGATTACGTTTGTAATGAGGTAGCAAAAGGTGTTGCGTCTTTATCACTACAAATGGACATCCCAGTTATTTTCGGCGTATTAACGACAGAAACAATTGAACAAGCGATTGAACGCGCAGGTACGAAAGCTGGTAATAAAGGATATGAATCAGCTGTTGCTGCAATTGAAATGGCTCACTTATCAAAACAATGGGCATAAAAAAAGAGGCTGCGGCCTCTTTTTATTTTTTCACCTTTTTTTGTACATCTTTTATTAATTCATTCATCGTTTTTCCTTCTGTTTTTATATGAAGAGCTTGTGCTGTTCTCCATACATTCTCTCTTTTTTTCGCTTCTTCTATAATAGTAATTTCTTTTCTAACTTCCTTTAAATCTTTTCCTTCCGTTTTCAATCCAAAATGTTCAGCTTTCGTTCGAAAGTGTTGTTCGATTCTTTGTTGCATCTCTTTTTGTTCAGGATTTTCAGCAGCCTTAACTGGATCAGAACTTATTGCTTTTATTAAAATTAAACAAGTCATAATCGCTAATATGTATTTGTACATGTAAAATCCTCCAACCCAATATAAATTACATATTTACTATGTACAACTAGGGCTTGGAAAATTCGTCCACAAAAATTCTTTTTTTCGCTCAAAAACCAATAATATCAAGCGTTCACAACTATTTATTACATTTTATTTACAAAAAAGCAAACTCTTTTACAAGTTTGCTTTTTCATTTATCTTATAATGCACATTCTTCAATCTCAAATCCTAAATCTGCAATCATACCCCAGTCCGCAGTCGGCTCTTGTCCAGCTGTCGTTAAGTAGTCCCCGACAAAAATAGAATTTGCTGCAAATAAACCGATTGGCTGTACAGAGCGTAAATTGATTTCACGTCCTCCTGAAATACGAATTTCTTTTGTTGGGTTTACAAAACGCATCATTGCAAGTACTTTTAAACATTCTACTGGCGTTAACTCTTTTTGCCCTTCAAGAGGTGTCCCCTTTACAGCAACAAGGAAATTACAAGGGATAGAATCTGCATCTATACGTTGTAATTCAAATGCAATTTCAGCACGCTCTTCAATTGTTTCTCCCATGCCAAAAATCGCTCCAGAGCATGGTGAAATACCAGCTTGTTTTGCTTTTTGAACTGTATCAACACGATCATCATACGTATGAGTTGAACAAATACTATCGTAATTATTTGCATGTGTATTTAAGTTGTGGTTATAACGGTGCACGCCTGCTTCCGCTAAACGTCCTGCTTGATCTTCATTTAAGAAACCTAAACAACAACAAATCTTCAAGTCTGTCGTTTCACGAATTTCCTTAACTGCTCCAATTACGTGATTTACCTCTTTATCCGTCGGACGACGACCAGACGCTACAATACAATATGTACCTGCTTTACGGCGTATTGCTTCATGTGCCCCTTCTACAATCTTCTCCTGCGTTAACCATGCATATTTATCAATCGGTGCTTCTGAAATAATAGACTGTGAGCAATATCCACAATCTTCAGGACATAATCCAGATTTCGTATTAATAATCATATTCAATTTTACTTTCTTACCAAAGTGATGATGGCGAATAATGTAAGCTGCATTCATAATTTCTAAAACTTCTGTATCATCAGCTTCTAATATCGCTATTGCATCTTCTTTCGTAATCATTTTCTCTTCCACTACGTCGTATGCAAGTTTTTTCCAATCCCTTTTTGTTTGTACTTGTTTCATTTCATCTCTTCCCCTCTTTTGTTATATGTATAAATAAAGCATGATACGTTGCCATTATCCCTTCATTTCCCGTGAAGTCTCTTTCGTATATGCGTAGCATCGCACGAAAGAGTGAGGGACTTTGACAATATGATCCTTCATTGCTATTAGTTGCTCCTACTTTTCGAATAGAATGCAGAAACTCCTTAACTTCTGTAAAACTCTCTATGTAACATGTTTCAGAAACATGCACATCCCCTGTTTCTATCTTACATATATGAAGCAACTGATCTTTTGAATAAAAACGTTGACCAATCGATATTTCATTTTTTATATTTCTTTCTTCTTTCGCACGTTGGAACGAAGCATGCAATTCTTGAAATGTTTCATGTCCAAACGTTGAAAAGAGTAATATCCCATCTATAGACAAATGTTGAAATAAATTTCTTAACACTTGTTGAAAATTATTTAACCATTGAAATGTAGCATTTGAAATAATGACATCATATGATTCTTCTAATCGTAATTGCTCAATATCTTCACAGTGAAACGTTACATTTTTTACATTTTGTCTAGTTTGCGCAATCGCAATCATACTTTCAGCAAAATCAACTGCTGTAATATGTGCTTTCGGAAATAACTTTGATAATTGTTCTGTTACATACCCCGTCCCGCATCCCAGTTCTAAAATACGTATTGATGCCGTTTCACTATATCGTTCCTTTAAGATTGAAAGTAATGAATGTGCCATCTTTTTTTGTACATTTGCATATCGATCGTAAGATACGGCTGCCCCATTAAACCGTTTTTGTAGTAACGTTTTGTTGATCATGCCGTATCCCCTCTACAAATTGAATTATCTCATTTGCACAATATTCAAAATTCGTTACACATAATGCATGCCCTGCTTCACTTACTACTTTCAGCTCGCTGCTGCTATTCTCCGTCATACTACGTGCCGCAGACAATGGGCATATTACATCCTGTTCTCCGTGAATAAGTAGTATAGGTACTTTAATTTCTTTTAGTTCTTCTCTCATATCTGTTTCTATTAAATAATCCAAACCTAGTTGTAAAGACTGAATAGAATCACCTTTAAAACGGTCTACAATGTCTTCAAAGTTTTTATTCCCTTTTAGCTCATCTTTCGTAAACATATTTTCATAAAACCGCTTGAGCGTATCTTCTTTCCTTCTCGCCAAATTCCTTTTCAGCCGTTCTACATGCAAAGCATTCCATCCATTACTATAGTCGCTCGTATTTGTAAATTTAGCAGTCCCACCAATTAATACGATGCCTTTTGCCTGAATCTTTTTATAAGCTTCAACTGCTGCTAACGCTCCTAGTGACCATCCAACTAAAATTACGTTGTCGTTATGCGCTACATCTATAATTCGTTCCGCAAATTCACTTCGTTCTTTCACATTACGCCAATCTACGCATTGAACAGGATATCCTTTAAAATACGGAAGTACTAAATCCCAAATATTCTCTTCCATTCCCCATCCGGGGATAAAAATAATCTTTAGCTCGTTCATACGAAAATCTCCTCTTCTTTCGCAATGTGAATAATTCGGTCAATAGCCCATTTTAAATCAGCTATTGTATGTTGCGATGTAACTGCAAAGCGAATTCGAGAACTATGAACCGGCACAGTTGGCGGACGAATTGCAATGGCCGCAATCCCTGCCTCTTGCAACCTTTTACTAAATCGTAAAGCATGTTCATTTGAACCGACTACAATCGGTACAATATGAGTTGAACTATTCCCAATATCAAAACCAACATCCCTTAATTTAGTTCTGAAGTATTCTCCGTTTGCTATAAGGTTCTCTCTTCTTTCGTTATCTTCTTTTACAATTTCAATTGCTTTTTGCACTGCTCCTAACGTACTTGGTGGTAAAGCTGTAGTAAAAATAAAGCTTCTCATCATATTTTGTAAATACTCTATATAAATTTCATCACCTGTCAAATACGCACCATAACACCCTAAAGCCTTGCTAAACGTCCCCATATGTATATCAATTTTTTGAGCAAGATTTTTTTCTATATGAGATAACCCAGCTCCGCCGATTCCATATATTCCACTCGCATGTGCTTCATCGACTATAATGATTGCCCCGTATTTCTCTTTCAGCTGTACTAAATCTCTTAAATACGCAGTATCACCATCCATACTAAAAACGGTATCTGTTACGATTAATTTCCTTTTTTCAGGCGAAGCCATTTTCAACAGCTTCTCTAAATGATCCAAATCATTATGACGATACCTTTTATGCTCTGCCCCGCTTAATAGGATTCCATCAACAATACTTGCGTGATTTAACTTATCACTAAAAACAATATCGTGCCGAGAGGCCAAAGAAGATATGGCACCTATATTTGCCGTATACCCACTATTTACAATTAAAGCTCTTTCAGTACCTTTCCAGTCACATATGCTTCTCTCAACCTCTTCATATAATGGATGATTTCCTACAACGAGACGAGAGGCAGTCGCTCCAGTTCCATATCTTTTTGTACAGGCAATAGCAGCTTCTTTTAATCTTTCATCTCCAGCTAACCCTAAATAATTATTTGACGCTAAATTTAACATCCTTTTTTTATCTCGAATAAGCCAAGTCTCTTCTGCCTTCTCTGTTACATGCAAATCACGATACTGCCCTTGCTCATGTAATTGTTGTAATTTACATTGAAGGTGCGCCCGCCACGTTTGATTCATTTTGGATAAACTCCTCTAATTTTGAAATCATAATATGTTCTTTTGCAGATTCTAATACTTCTTCTTTCGTAAACTCACCTTCAAAGAATGGTAATAATCCTAAAACTGGTACCCCGCTCAGCTCTTCAATCATCTCTTTATTTTCTTGCACTCTTTCCATTTCACATTCTTTGCAACCTGATAAAATGACACCCGCTACGGTTAAGCCATGCGCCTTTGCGTAAGCAATCGTTAACACTGTATGATTTACTGTTCCTAATATAGGACGAGCTACTACAATAAGAGGCAACTGTAATTCTTTTGCAAAATCAATTACTAAAGCATCTTCTGTATATGGGACAGCAAGCCCACCTGCCCCTTCTACAAATAAGCTATTAAACTCTTTTAATAGTTCATTATAGTAATCAGTAATTTCTTTTAACTTTACTACTCTTCCAGCTCTTTTCATGGCAAGTCTCGGAGCAAGTGGTTCTTCAATAGAATAAGGGCAAATTTCATTTTCTTGTGTCGGCACACCTGATAATGCTTTTAACCTTGCCGCATCTCCCTCAGGGTTTGATGCAACATGCCCACTTTGCAACGGTTTATATACTCCGATGTTATATCCCAATTCTCTAAATACACCGGCTAATGCACCGGCAACGACAGTTTTCCCCGCTTCAGTATCTGTTGCTGTTATAAAAAAACCGCTCATTATTCTCCCTCCGTAACATCCGAGATTGCTTTATACAAAATACGTAACATATCATCAATCTCCTCAATTGTAGAAGCAAGAGGTGGCATAAATACAATCGTATTACCGAGCGGTCGCAAGATCATACCCAGCTCTCTTGCGCGTTTACATACTTGAACACCAACTCTTTCTGTCCAGTCAAACGCTTCTTTCGTTTCCTTATTCTTCACAAGCTCAATACCAACCATTAATCCGCACTGACGAATATCACCTACATGTTTATACGCAAAGAGCTTTTCTAATTGCGCTGCCACATAATCCGTTTTATGTGCCACTTCTTCTATTAAATTTGTTTTTTCATATAGCTCTAAATTCGCGATTGCTACGGCACACCCTAACGGATTGCCTGTGTAGCTATGTCCATGGAAAAATGTTTTTTGTTCTTCATATTCTCCTAAGAAGGCATTATATATTTCATCCGTCGTTACCGTAACTGCAATTGGTAAATATCCACCTGTTAAACCTTTCCCAGCAGTTAAAATGTCTGGCGTCACATTTTCATGTTCACACGCAAACATTTTCCCTGTACGCCCAAATCCAGTCGCTACCTCATCTGTAATAAATAATACATTGTACTTAGTACATAAATCGCGCAGTCCTTTTAAATATCCTTTTGGCATTGTAATCATCCCGCCAGCACCTTGCATTAATGGCTCCACAATGATGGCAGCTACTTCTTCATGCTTTTCTTTCAACAATTCTTCCATTTCTTCTAAATGGCTTTTTACAATTTCCTCCCTATTATTTCCATAAGGAGAACGATATGTATATGGATACGGCATTTTAATCGCATCAAATAAGAGCGAACTATACACTTGGTGAAACAAGTCTATTGCTCCTACCGAAACAGCTCCAATTGTATCACCGTGATATGCTTCTTTTAATGTAACGAATCTTTGTTTCTTTCGTTTCCCTTTATGCTGCCAATATTGGAAAGCCATCTTAATTGCAATTTCAACAGCGGTAGAACCTGAATCAGAATAGAATACCTTCTTCAATCCATCTGGTACAACCTCAATAATTTTTTCTGCTAATAAAATAGATGGAACGTTAGCAAGTCCTAACATAGTAGAATGAGCAATTTTATTTAATTGCTCACGAATTGCTTCATCTAATTCCGGTACTTGATGTCCGTGAACATTTAACCATATAGATGAAACACCATCCCAATATTCATTACCATTTACATCGTATAGCTTTCTTCCCTCTCCACGTTCAATAATGACAGGATCTTCTTCTAAATAATCTTTCATTTGTGTAAATGGGTGCCATACGTAAGCTTTATTTTTCTCTGCTAATTCTTCATATGTATAAGATGATTTTTCAATCGTTTTACTATTTATTGTCACAATTGTCACCCCTAATGTTAACTCGTTTATAAATATAGTTAACATTAAATCTGAATGACTGTCAATTATTTTAAAATCAAATAGTTCTTAAAAAAGAACAACTTATCATACGATAAGTTGTTCTACTTTCCATGCTGTATCTTTCCAATTTCCAAAATAATTTCTTCATCTTTTTTCCCCTCTGTATCAATTCCAAGTTGCTTAGCGTGCTCAATTAATAAATCATGATGCTTCTCAAACCTAGCGGTATTTACTTCTTTCGTAACCTCTTCTTTTGTTTTCCCCTCAGTAGAAACTCCTAGTTTCTCTGCTGCTTTTTCCATTGATTTCTTCTCTTCTATTTCTTTTACTTTCTTCACTTCTGACTGTTGTATTTGCTTTTGTTTCAACTGCTCTGATTCAGCCGCAAAAGCTGTGTAAATTCCAGCACTTCCTCCAATAACTAATAAAGTGGTAAAAAGAATTATTTTTTTCTTCACTCTTTCCTCCCCCTTTCAAATTCATTATAACGTACATTTTTACAGTGTTAAAAACAATTATCCTTTATTTCCCTAAAAAAACATTTAATATTTTTATTGACATGTAAGATGAAAATATGATAAAAATTTAACTAACATCATATGAATCGGCGTTGATAGGATTTAGTAGTATTTCGATTTCTGATTTCAGAGAGCTGGTGGTCGGTGCGAACCAGTACAGAGCGAATTATGAATTACCCCCTGGAGCTTCTTTTACGAAACGTGAGGAGTAGTGAAAGACGGTTATAGACCGTTATGTCTAAAGAGTGGTGAAACGACACTGTTTCACAATTTAGGGTGGTACCGCGAATTTTTCGTCCCTGCATATATTGCAGGGGCGTTTTTTATTTTATAAGCGCATATCATATGACCCTTTATTTTGTGATACATTCATTTCACAAGCTAGGGTGGTACCGCGATTTCTTCGTCCCTGCATAATTATATGCAGGGACGTTTTTTTATCCAATCATTTCCGCATCATATAGAAGAACTAACAATTACCGGTAATTTGTCACAAAATTCTAAATTTTAGAAGGAAATATACAATATTGGCGAATTTTATATAAAAAAGAGCTATTTCACATTACTTAGGAGGGGAAAACAATGGTTTCAAAAATTGAGTCTGTTCTTTTAACAATTTTTATCTTTTTCTGCATTGGCTTTAGTGTTATCAAATTAGAAGTTTCACCACACATCCCGATTTTATTTGGCATCGTTCTTTTATTAGCGTTTGGATTTATGAAAAAAATTGATTGGTCTACTATGGAAAAAGGAATGATAAGTAGTATTTCAGCTGGTATTCCATCTATATTTATTTTCTTACTTGTAGGCGTATTAATTAGCATTTGGATCGCAGCTGGAACTATTCCAACTTTAATGGTATACGGCTTCCAACTTGTATCTCCAAAAATTTTCGTTCCAACTGTTTTTGTTGTTTGTGCAATTGTTGGAACGAGTATCGGTAGTGCATTTACAACTGCTGCAACTGTAGGACTTGCCTTTATGGGAATGGGTACTGCCCTTGGATACGATCCAGCTCTTATTGCTGGGGCAATTATTTCTGGGGCATTCTTCGGAGATAAAATGTCTCCTTTATCTGATACAACAAACTTAGCGCCTGCTGTAACGGGTGTAGATTTATTTGAACATATTCGTAACATGCTTTGGACAACAGTGCCAGCTTTCATTATTGCTTTTATCGCATTTTTCATTTTAGGAAGCGGATCTGGTGGAAACGTTGATTTCTCAGCATTTATTAACACATTAGAAAAAAATGCAACGATTTCTATCGTTACACTGATTCCTATTTTATTACTGTTCCTATTCGCATTTAAAAAGGTACCCGCAGTTCCAACATTACTTGCAGGAATTGTGGTAGGGATTATTATTCTCTTTATTTTTAAACCTAGCACTTCTTTAGCTGATTTAATAAAAATTATGCAAGACGGTTACGTTTCTAAAACTGGTATCAAAGATATTGATAGCTTATTATCTCGCGGTGGCCTGCAAAGTATGATGATGTCAATTGCTCTTATTTTCCTAGCTCTTTGTATGGGAGGATTATTACAAGGAATGGGTATTATAGCGCAGCTGATGAATATTATCTCTAGCTTCGTAAAAACTAGTACACGCTTAATTATTTCTACTGCTTCAACTGCAATTGGTGTAAACTTCTTACTCGGTGAGCAGTACTTATCCATCGTTTTAACAGGACAAGCATTTGCTAATAAATACGATGAAGTCGGTTTAGAACGTCGTAATTTATCACGAGTATTAGAAGATGCTGGTACAGTAATTAATCCACTCGTACCATGGGGTGTAAGTGGCGTATTCTTAACAAACGTTCTTAGCGTTCCAACATTCGATTACCTGCCATACGCAATCTTCTGTTTAGCATGTCCAGTCGTAACCATTATCGTCGGCTTTACTGGATTCGGTCTTTCATGGAAAAAAGAAAAAGCAGTACCAGTTTCATAATATAACAAAAAGGATTACCAAATCGGTAATCCTTTTTATATTTCTCGACTATCTATTCGCTTTCTTTCTTCTAAATAACATAAGTAATCCCGCTCCAACAAACGCAAGACCCGCTCCAATTGTAGAAGCAATACTTGCACCTGTTTTCGGTAAATCACGTTCATCTTTTTCAGCTTCTTTATTTTCACTTACAGTTGTTGTTGTTTCTTTTGTATTTTGATCATCTGTTGTAGTTTGTCCAGATCCAGTATTGTTTCCATCTTGTTTTGGTTCATTACCATTATTACCTTCTTCTGTTGGTGGTGTTGGGTTTTCTCCATTACCTGTTGGCGGTGTTGTTGGATTTTCTCCCCCACCTGTTGGCGGTGTCGTTGGATTTCCTTCACCAGTTTCTTTATCATCATTTTTCTTCGTTATATCAATTGCATATTTAGCAAATTCATTTTCAGATGGTCCAACATATGATATGTTCCCATCTTTCTTTATATACTTTTGTGCATTTGGTGAAGAATCAAATGTTGTATTTAATTTATCTGCAACAATCGGTTTAAACGTCCAATTTTGATCAGCTGCTGGATCAATATTTTTTATTTTTTGCATATACTTCACAATGATTTGACGTGTTTCATCTTGTGATTGGTATACAACCTCCCCTTTACTTACACCTGGGAACGTTTGACTACTTCCACGATAGTTATTTGTAGCGACGATGAACTCTTGATCATCAGCTACTGGCTTACCTTCATATGTCATATTTACAATACGATTCGTATTTGCATTTACAACTTTTCCATCTTTATCGTATTTCGCCGGTTGTGTTACATCAATTTCGTATTTTAAGCCATCTAAAATATCGAAGTTATATGTAGGATAGCCTATATTTACTAATGGCTGTTCTTCTGTTTTCTTTGGATCAATTGTATTAAACTGACCTGCAGACATTTCAAGCCATTCTTTCACTTGTGCCCCATTTACTTTTACAGCATATAACGTATTTGGATACACGTATAAATCTGCAACGTTTTTAATTGCTAACGTTCCAGCTGGAATATCCGTATAATATGTAGCACCGTTTCGGCCACCTGCTTTAAATGGTGCGCCTGCAGATAAAACCGGAATATCTTTAATCTTTTCGTACTCTGGTTTTTTAAGTTCTTGTTCTACATACCATTTTTGCGCATTTGTCACAATTTGTACGGAAGGATCATCTTGTACTAATGAAAAATAACTATTAATTGGTGCTTTCGTTTCACCTACAGGTGTATTTACATAGTCGATTGTCGCTTGATGCTCATCTTTAATTTCATTAACTAATTTTTGATCAGATTCTACTAATGGGGTACCTTTACTATTAGCAATCGGGCGAAGTTGTGGCTTAGATTGATCTTTTTGTACTTCCCATTTTCCGTTTACCTTTTTCAATTGCATATCAATAATACCTAAGTTACTACCAAAAACACCAGGCATTACAACTGGAACACCATTAAATACATCCTTCACTTCAGTATGTGAATGTCCCATTAATACTGCATCTACGCCAGGAACTTGTGTTGCTAAATGATATGATGCATTTTCCATTCCTTCGTTGTATCCACTCTTATCAACACCTGAATGCGCTAGTGCAACGACAATATCTGCATGTTCCTCATTTTTCAGTTTCGGTACTAATTTATTCGCTGTTTTGACAATATCTTTCGTTTTTACTTTTCCTTCTAAATTTGCCTTATCCCAGTTCATAACTTGAGGTGGGACAAATCCTATTACACCAATTTTTACTATTTGTTTTTGGCCTGCTTCATCCACTACTTCTTTCTCTAAAATATGATATGGTTTAAAATAATTTTCATCGTTCGCTTCATTATTATCATGATCATCTTTATAAACATTCGAGTTAATAACCGGGAATTCCGTTTTACTAATTACTTTGTTTAAATAGTCTAAGCCGTAGTTAAATTCATGATTCCCAAGAGAGATGACGTCATACTTCATTAAATTCATTACACGATATAATGGATGTGTATAACTAGGATCCACACGATTCTTCGGATCTTTTATTTTATTTGCTACATAATCTCCAAGCGGTGTCCCTTGTAATGCATCTCCATCATCAAATAGGACAGAGTTTTTCGCTTCTTCACGTGCTTTATTAACGAGTGTTGCAGTTTGCACGAGACCTACTTTATTATCTGTTTTCGTTTGATAATAATCGTAATTCATTAAGTTAACGTGAATATCTGATGTTTCTAGAATTCGTAAGTTAACTGTACTCTCCCCAGTGTTCTCATCTGCATGAGCTGTTGTTGGCATTACTTGCGGTGCTATAACACCAATCGCAAGAGTTGCTCCAGCTAGCATTTTTTTTGACTTTTTCACAAAAAATCCCCCTTATACAATTACCAGAAATAATGAAATGAATCCCTATCTGTCTCTAACCACATACCTTTTTTCTTCTATTAGAGACACAATTTTCATTTCACCCTGCGCTAACGAGTAGTCCCCTTAAACGCCCGATTGATGAAGACTATTAATTAATAGGAAATAAAGCTCCCACTCATTAAAGTTTCACCTTATCTGACATTATCATATATAAAGTTCTTTCCTATCGTCAATATTTTTTGACAAACTTCAACAAATTTTCTGTAAAGTTATTATAAACTTTTCATAAACATATAATATGCCCTTACATTGCTAATACTGCTGAATATGATACAATTACCAATTACAAGGAGGATGAATTTATGAAAAAAGTCATCTTAACAATTGTTTGTCTCCTCCTTCTGATCATTTCTTATTCTTATTTTGAAAAGAACGACGAGACAAAACAAAATGAATCTGAAGAAAAAACAGAAAAAACATCTGCCCCAAATTGGATTGATAAGCAAACAAACGAATCTTTTTATCATCTTGTATTAGGTGATTCACTCGCTAAAGGATATGGATCGACACAAGGTGGATTTGCTGAATTAGCTTCTAAGCAAATAGAAGCACAAATTCATAAACCAATTACAGTAGAAAACCTTGGGGTAAACGGTCTTACAACAGATCGTCTCGCTAAAAAAGTTCAATCAGAAGATGTAAAGGAAAAAATTAGAGCAGCAAATATAATTACAATTAATATTGGAGGAAATAATTTATTTCGTTTAAATCGTGATGTTGGTGTTATAGATGGTATAAAAATGTTAAATAAAGAAAAAGCCCATTTTGAAGCGGATATAAAAAGTATTGTAAAGACAGTTCGAGATCAAAATCCGGACGCTTTACTCATTCTCTCAGAACTCTATAACCCGTTACAACTCGATGACTCCATCGCAAGTTATGCAGATATGTTTTTAGATGGCTGGAATGAATCTGTTTATTCCATTTCCAAAGCAAATCAACCATCTATCGTTTTACCAATTCGCAAATTAATATCGAATGATAAAAAAGAGTTATTATTTGACCAAGTACACCCAAATGATAACGGCTATGCAATTATTGCCAATACATTTACAAAGCAAGTGTTATCCTACAAATATTAAAGCGACCATGAAACAATTCTATTTTTATAACATGTCTTTTTTGTTACAATGATAGTGGAAGGGGGCCTTTATATGGAATCACGCGAGTGGGAACGTATTGTTGATCATCTTCTTTCGCTAGTGCCTCTTTTTTATCGCAAATTTATGCTTCCTGGAGAATTTTCTTCTCAAAGACATATGCCGCCATCACATACACAAGTATTACTGCTTTTGCATGAAAACGGCACATTAGCAGTTTCCGAAATCGGCAAGCGGCTAGCGATTTCACGGCCTAACATGACACCTCTATTAAACAAACTTATTCAAGAAGAACTAATAGAGCGTCATTATAGCGAAAAAGATCGACGGGTCATTTTAATTTCCCTAACAGCTGAAGGGAAATTATTAGTAAATCAGTATCAGCAATTCATTTTAGACAAACTAAAAGAAAATTTCCAAACATTATCTGAGGAAGAGCGCGAAAAGCTCATTCATTCTCTTCAAACCATTCAAAATTTAATTTTGAAAACAAACGTATAAAGCTGCTTCTAAATAGAAGCAGCTTTATGATTCGTAATAATTACCATAGTATACATTGGAATATGGCCATGTTGTTAAATATGGTTTTTTTTCCTGTGTAGGCTGTTGTGTTAGTAATTGTGGTATTTGTGATAATTGCTGTAATTGTTGTTGCCGATATAATTCGTATTGTCTACTCGTATCATAAACCGGATAATAATTTACATATGGATATACTTGAGGTACGTAATAATAATACATTATCCTCTCCTCCTTTTTCTTAAACATATTCAAAGGAGAAAATGAATGTGACATTGTTTATAATTGTACAAGTGGTTCTCTCACTCGTTTCTTCCTTTTCTTCAAACGTAACTTACGGTTCTTTTCGTATAAATAATGCACAACGAAATATGAAATGAGACCAAACACAACTCCTAAAATCGTCATTCCAATTAATACATACACTTCACTTTGTAATAAGCTCTTTAATATCGTAAAAATGTGACTTGAAAACAAGTCCGATATCGTAAATGGTTCATGATGAATTTTCTGTACATGAAATGGATAAATCATTTTTCCTAGCGCATACGCAAGCGGAAATAAAAATACTGGGAGAAACGATATTTTCCCAATAATATTGCCAATAACTGCCGCAGGAAAAGATCCCTTTGCTAACCTGACGATTGGATAAAATATTACATATACGAGCGATGCCGTATAAATGACTAACATTTCTAAGCCGAATCCTATAGCAAACCCTAACGATACTTTCTTTGCGCCTTCTGGCGATCGAAGCAACTTATAATATTGAAACTTTAATATTCTCCACATCCGCTGGAAAAACGAATATGTTTTCTTAGTTGTTTTCACCCTCATCATCTCTTTAACTATATTTTTATATGTAGTATGTCCTTACACACTCTGAAAAACAAATTTAGTTTTCTCTTTTATTATAAATGATATCGAAATGGTTAACCAAATATACATCCGACATTTTAATATAAAAAAACCTCCCTTTTAGGAAGGCTCTTCTACATTTTTAAATAAACTCACTAATAACGCTTTTTGAGCATGCAATCGATTACCAGCTTGCTCAAAGACGATAGACTGCGGTCCATCTATAATTTCTCCTGTTACTTCTTCTTCACGATGGGCAGGTAAACAGTGTAAGAAACGATATGTTTGCTTCGCATGCTTAACAAGTTCGTTATTGATTTGGTAAGGTTGAAATAAAGTATACTTCTCTTCTTCGCCCTCTTGCCCCATGCTCATCCAAACGTCAGTATAAATGAAATCTGCTTCATTCACCGCTAATTCAGGATCATGCAAAACTTCAATTTCAGCTCCTGTTTCCTTGGCAATTGCTAACGCTTTTTTTACAATCTCTTCATTCGGTTCATACCCTACAGGCGTTGCCACAGTCATATGCATTCCGACTTTTGCACTCGCTAGCAACAATGAATGACATACATTATTTCCGTCACCTACGTAAGCCAATTTTATTCCTTTAAATGTATTTGTTTCTTCGTATATCGTCATAAGGTCTGCCAATGCTTGACAAGGATGATGATCATCCGTTAAACCGTTAATAACAGGAATACTCGATTCTTTTGCAAGCTCTTCTACATCCGCGTGTGAGAATGTACGTATCATGATCCCGTCAATATACTGCGATAATACTTTCGCAGTATCTGAAACGCTTTCTCCTCTTCCCATTTGCATCTCTTTCCCACTTAAAAACATACCATGTCCCCCGAGCTGTACCATTCCTGCTTCAAAAGATACACGAGTACGAGTTGAATGCTTATCAAAAATAAGCCCTAATATTTTGCCTTGTAATAAAGGCTCTTGCTTATTCTTTTTTAAATATATAGCGAACTCAATTAAAGAAATAATTTCTTCTTTCGTTAATTCTTCTAGTGTTAAAAGATCTTTCGTATTTAATTTCGGTACTTGTACAGTTGACATGAAACTTCCCCCTTATATGATTGATACGTTTTTTGTACAAACTACTTTTTTTATTATATATACTGCCTGTTCTAACTCTTCATTCGTGACAATGAGTGGCGGTAATAGTCTTATCACATTAGGACCTGCTTGTAATACGAGAAGTCCTTCGTTTTCTAGTTGTTCTATAAAACTTGCAACTTCATGCTTACACTCAATCCCAATCATAAGCCCCTTACCACGTATATTTTGAATACATTCGACATGCTGTAATTCCTCTTGCAACTTCTCTAATACGTACTCGCCTTTTTCTTGTACTTCTTTTAAAAACGATGGTTTTTTACTTACTTGCAATACTTCTTTCGCTGCAGCCATCGCGATGTAATTCCCGCCAAAAGTTGAACCGTGTGATCCTGCAGGAAACGACGCTCCGAGCTCTTTCCGGCCAATCATCGCTCCGACAGGAATCCCATTCCCAAGCGCCTTTGCAACGGTAACGATATCAGGCTCTATTCCCACTTGTTCATAAGCGAATAGTGTTCCAGTTCTTCCTATCCCCGTTTGTACTTCGTCTATAATAAATAAGGAACCGAACTTATTACATAATGTTTCAATCTCTTTCAAAAAAGATAGATCAGCAGGTATTACTCCTCCCTCTCCTTGAACAACTTCTACCATTACCGCCGCAACTTCTTCATTCATTACTTCCTCTAATGCTTTAATATCGTTAAAAGGGATATGTAAAAAAGATGGAAGTAATGGACCAAATCCTTCTTTTACCTTATCTTGGCCCGTTGCACTCATCGTTCCAAATGTTCTACCGTGAAAAGACTGCTGGCATGTTACGACGAGAGATTTTCCAGTATGCTTACGTGCTAACTTTAAAGCCGCTTCATTTGCCTCTGCCCCACTATTACAGAAAAACACATAATCTAATTCTCTATTTTCTGTTAATAATGACGCAACTTCTTCTTGCAAGCTGTTTGTAAACAGGTTAGATATATGCCATATATCATCAAGTTGCTCTTGTACACCTTTGAGAACAGTAGGGTGACAATGTCCTAAATTACATACGCCAATTCCTGATGTGAAATCTAAATATTCCTTACCGTTATTATCAATAACTTTCGTTCCAGTTCCCTTTACAAACTCAATAGTTCTTCTGCCATACGTTTGAAAAAGATGACTCGTCATGCAATACTCACACCTTTCGTTACCGTCGTTCCAATACACTCTCCCGTAACCTCAGTAAAATCTTTTGTACCATTCACAATACTTATCTTTTGCACTCCCATTTTTAATGATGCTAGTGCCGCCTGTACTTTCGGAATCATCCCACCTGTAATAACACCTGTTTCTATAAAAGTAGCAATTTCAGATTCATCCGTTTCCTTTACCAAATTCCCTTCATGTAATATTCCATCTACATCCGTAATAAAAATAAGCTCTTTTGCCCCTAACGCAGCCGCAATCCCAGCTGCAGCATTGTCCGCATTTATGTTATAAACTTCATTACCATTTACCCCGATTGGAGCAATAACAGGAATATACTCCATATTCATTAATCCTTTTAATAAGGCTGTTTCTACATAACTTACTTCCCCCACATATCCTATCTCTTCACTGACAGGTTGAACTTGAAGTAAATTGCCGTCACATCCTGAACAACCTACCGCAAGTAAATTATGCTTTTGTAAATTCATTACGAGTTTTTTATTCGTACTTCCGCATAGCACCATTTGAACAACATCCATAACTTCTTTTGGTGTTACGCGTAATCCATCTCTTTTTTCTACGTTGATGTTACAATCTTTTAATTTGGCATCAATTTCTGGCCCACCACCATGAACAATCACTACTTTATACTTCTGTTGCAATTTCTTTATACATTCAAAAAACACAGCTTTTAATTGATTCAACATACTACCGCCGCATTTCACTACAATATATTCGCTCATCTTCTCTCTCCTTATGTACGATAACAAGCGTTTATTTTCACATATTCATAGCTTAAGTCACAGCCCCAAGCTGATCCTGTCTCTTCTCCTAAGTGTAAGTACACATTAATGACTATTTCATCTACTTGTAATCTCTCTTTCATTTCTTCTTCAGAAAATGTTTGAGGCTCACTATTTTTTAATACCAATATAGATTGAAGAGTAATGTCAATTGTATTCGGACTAATAGCTACTTCACTTTGTCCAATACTGCTAATAATTCGTCCCCAGTTTGGGTCTTCACCATGTATTGCTGTTTTCACAAGACTCGAACCGACTATTTGCTTTGCAATTTTTTTTGCCTCTTCATTCGTTTGAGCTCCTAGCACATTTACTTCTATTAACTTCGTAGCGCCTTCACCATCTTGCGCAATTTTTTTTGCTAAATCTTCACATACCTTCTGTAAAGCACATACGAAAGTTTCCCAATCTGTATGTTCCATATTTATCGGCCTTGTTTCTGATAATCCACTTGCCATAACGATGACCATATCATTCGTAGAAGTATCTCCATCTACCGTAATTTGATTAAATGTATGATTCGTAATTTGGGATAATGCCGTTTGCAATACGTCATGCTCTATATGAGCATCTGTCGTAATAAAACTAAGCATCGTTGCCATATTCGGATGAATCATCCCTGAACCTTTTGCAACACCCGCAATCTTCACTTTCTTCCCATCAATAATCATTTCATAGCAAGTTTCTTTCGTTATGAGATCCGTCGTTAAAATTGCTTCAGAAAAAGAATATGCTTCACTTTCTTCCTTCGTCGGTATAAGAGTTGCAACTCCCTTTCGGATTATATCCATCGGCAGCGGAACACCAATTACACCTGTTGAAGCTACTGCAACGTAATTTTCTTTCAACCCAAAATGTTCCGCCCCTAATGTGCGCATCTCGTATGCGTCTTGTAATCCTTTCATTCCAGTACAAGCATTTGCATTTCCACTATTAACGATAATTGCTTGTAACTTCCCTTCTGCCGTTATACTATCCTTCGTTACTTGCAAAGGGGCTGCTTGTATTTGATTCGTTGTATACACAGCGGCACATGATGCTGGTACGTCACAAACGATTGCCCCTAAATCCTTTTTCTCCTTTTTCAGACCATTTGCAGTACCAATTGCCGAAAAGCCTTTCGGCGTTACAATTGAACCATTTTCTAATTTTGTAATAGACGCTACTTTAATCATCATGTCCCCCTTATAGATAAAGCGGCATATGTTGTAAACCTGTTGTCTCTTCTAGTCCCGCTATTATGTTTGCATTTTGAATCGCTTGCCCAGCCGCGCCTTTCATCATATTGTCTATAACAGAAACGACCGTAACTCTTTCTGTTCTTTCATCGTAAGCTATGCCAATATCACAATAATTTGAGCCTCTCACTTCTTTTGGACTTGGAAATTTCCCTTGCGTACAAATTCGGATGAAAGGCGATTGTTCATACGTTTCTTCATACAATTTTTGAAGTTGCTTTATTTCCATCTTTTGTTTTACTTTTGCATAAAGTGTAATCATGATTCCTCGTGATATCGGTATTAAATGTGTGCTAAATGTAATTGGCTGTAATTCACTATTCCATTCTGTAAGCATTTGCTCAATCTCTGGAACGTGCTGATGCTGGTTTACTTTATAGATGTGTAAGTTATCGTATAGCTCAGGAAAATGAGTCATTGTTGTTGGTGTTTTACCTGCTCCTGATACCCCTGATTTCGCGTCAATAATAATCGAATCTTCTTCAATCCTGCTACTACGTACTAACGGTGCTATCGCTAGCAATGTGGCTGTAGCAAAACATCCTGGGTTTGCAATTAAATTTGCCTTTTGAATCTCAGTCCTTTTCCATTCACTTAACCCATACACTGCTTTTCTAAGAATTTCTTCTTTCGCTGCTGGCCTTTTATACCACAGTTCATATGACGAAGGATCTATCATACGAAAGTCTCCAGATAGGTCAATTACTTTTAAACCTTCTGCTAATAACTTGGGAGTTAACTCCGCCGATACTCCTGCTGGTGTTGCTAGAAATACGATTTCTGCTTCTTTCCCTATTGTCTCCACATCAATTTCTTGTAACGTATGAACGAGGACATTTCGAAGATGCGGATATACATTTGTTATACACTCACCAACTTGTGAAAAAGAATGAAGAGATGCTATAGAAAAATATGGATGTTGTTCTAATAAACGAATTAACTCAATGCCCCCATATCCAGTGGCTCCAATAATTGCGACTTTCATAAGTTCCTCCTCAAATCGATTCTTTAAATTAAGTATGATTATAATATTGTATATTTATAGAGTCAATTAAATATTTATAAATTTCACAAACTTAAAAAACTTAATTTTACTAGAAAAACAATATACACAACCGGATTTTTATACAAAAATAGTGCATGGTAGTTTTTTTATTTCACTTCAAGTACAATAAAACAATACATACGTACATACAGGCGGGAAAAAATATGAACGAAAAATTAATTGAGAAAATGATTATAAAAAGTTTTCAGCAATATCAATGCAGTCCAATATCAAAAGAAGATCAGGAAATGCTAGTGAAACATATTCAAAGGGTGACTCATTCAAATATTGAAATTGATTTATACGAGGAGATTGAGGATATTGTTTATGATTATGTGACTGGAAAACAATAAAAAATAGGAGATTTCCATGTGGAAATCTCCTATTTTTTACTTAATGATTTACCTGCTACACGTTCAAATAAACCTGGAAATAAAGCATAAAGTTTCGGGCCAATTCCCATCCACTTCGGTAAGTTTACTTCACGTTTTTTCGTGTGCATCGACTTTACGATTTGTTCTGCTACGTATGTTGGTTTTAACATGTAACGTCCCATATTCTTTACATAGGTACCAGATTGATCCGCTATTTCAAAAAAGTTTGTATCTATCGGACCTGGATTAATTGCTGTAACATAAATATCTGTATTCGCTAATTCCATGCGTAAACTATTCGTAAATCCTAATACAGCATGTTTCGTTGCTGCATACGCACTTGATTTCGGAGTTGCAATTTTTCCGGCAAGGGAAGCAATATTAATAATATGTCCTTCGTTCTTGTTTACCATATAAGGTAGTACCGCTTTCGTACATGCTACTAATCCAAATACATTTACTTGGAACATATCTTTCACTTCATCCATTGACGCATCTTCAAACGTTTTAAAAATACCAAATCCCGCATTGTTTACTAATATATCAATACGTCCCACTTCTTGTAATACCTTTGAAAAAACAGACTGTACTTCCATCTCTTCACTTACATCTAATACATAATAATAGCAAGGCGTATTATAAGTTTCTTTAATTTTGTCTACTAACGCTTGTAGTTTCTCTTCTGTTCGAGCCATTAATACGGGAGTCGCTCCCCGTGCTGCAACTTGCATTGCAACTTGCTCACCAATCCCACTAGAAGCACCTGTAATGACGATTACTTTATTTTGTAAACGTCCTGTCATTGCTGTCACCTACTTTGCATAATAAATCAATTGTTGCGATGATTCATCAATCATCACTTGTTGATTATATGCTAAATAGTCCAATTGTCCAACCGTTTCTGAAATAGTAAGTGGTAATTGTTCTTTATATAATACCGGAAATAGTTTTACACATACTTCAAATGCTGTCATTGGTTTTTCCTTTAATAACTCAAGCACTTTAAAAGCACGTGTTTCTTGCTTTTGTAATCTCGTTTCAATAAGTTGTTTCACATTTAGAACATCTTCCCCATGCCCTGATAAAATGCGTGAAATATTCATTTCGCTTAAACGCTGTAATGTTTGATTATATTGTAGTAATGGGCGTGCCCGTTCTGTTTGCCCTTCATATGGTGGTTCTAGTATTGGATTCGAAGAAATATGACTGATGAGAGCATCTCCACCAATTAATATTCCATCAGATTCTCTATATAAAGAAATATGAGTAGAAGCATGACCTGGTGTTTCAAGTACTATAAATCCAGGCAAAGAATCAATACGATCTCCTTCTCTCACAGTATGCGTTAACGATCTATTACAAGAATATTTAAGTGTCCTCGTCGTCAATAACGACTCGTCTTTCAAAAATGCTGCTGGCACACCAAACTGTAAGGCCGTCTCTCTAAAAAATTCATGATACCGCTTTAAAAATTCTGGATTTTGTGTGATCCAAGGCTCATTCCAAGGATGTCCAATAATATTCGTCTTCTCAGAAAATATATTTAAAAGTCCACAATGATCTGCATGATGATGCGTAATGACTACTGTTTCAATATCTTCTATCGTATGTCCTAATGTACCTAATTGACTTTCTAACGCATTCCTTGCCTCTTCTGTATTCGTCCCTGTATCAATTAATGTTAATGTCTCCCCCTCAACTAAAAACACATTCACAGTTTCCACTGCAAATGGTACAGGAATCTCCATTCGGTGAATCGCCGTCATGCTTAGCCCCCCTGTCTCTTTCCGGTTCAAAAATGAATACTTCTTCAGTTTACAACTTCTATATATATTTGTCATTATTTTCAGATAAAAAGAGGTGTTTCCTATAAAAAAACGAATGTATGTACATTTATAAGAATTTCTAACCAAAATTAAAGGAGGAACATCATGTCTATTCAAAACATTTCCTTTCTCGGTGCAGGCTCTATTGCCGAAGCTATTATTGGTGGCTTGTTACATGCAAATGTCGTTAAAGGTGAACAAATTACTGTAAGTAATCGTTCTAACGAGACAAGATTACAAGAGCTACATAAAAAATACGGTGTCAAAGGTACTCATAATAAAAAAGAATTACTTACTGATGCAAATATTCTTTTTCTAGCAATGAAACCAAAGGATGTTGCAGAGGCGCTTACCCCTTTTAAAGAATACATAAATAATAACGTGCTTATTATTTCATTACTAGCAGGTGTTTCTACTCACTCAATTAGAAAACTACTTCAAAAAGACGTTCCAATTATTCGTGCAATGCCAAATACATCCGCAGCCATTTTAAAATCAGCTACCGCTATCTCCCCTTCAAAACATGCAACAGCGGAACATATTCACACTGCAACATCTTTATTTGAAACGATTGGTCTCGTCTCTGTTGTAGAGGAAGAAGATATGCATGCTGTCACTGCATTATCCGGAAGTGGACCTGCTTATATTTATTACGTAGTGGAAGCTATGGAAGAAGCTGCAACAAAAATTGGTTTAAAAGAAGATGTTGCAAAATCACTTATTCTTCAAACGATGATTGGTGCTGCTGAAATGTTAAAAGCAAGTGACAAACACCCTTCTATTTTGCGAAAGGAAATTACTTCTCCTGGTGGAACTACTGAGGCAGGTATTGAAGTATTACAAGAACATAAATTTCAACAAGCACTTGTTTCTTGTATTACACAGGCAACGAAACGATCACATAATCTTGGAAAAACATTAGAACAACTAACAAAAGAAAAATAGAAAAAGGAGCTCAAGTTTATTTGAGCTCCTTTTTCTATAATTACACTTAGTTATTGTTCTTCCCAAAAATCTCTTCTTGCAGGCGACGACCAGTCGGCGTTGCTGCAAGTCCACCTTCTGCTGTTTCACGAAGTGCTACTGGCATCGTTTGTCCGATTCTAAACATTGCCTCAATTACTTCATCACATGGAATTGTACTCGTTACACCAGCTAATGCTAAATCTGCTGAGATCATCGCATTTGCAGCTCCTGCTGCATTACGTTTTACACAAGGTACTTCTACAAGTCCTGCAACAGGATCACACACTAAACCAAGCATGTTCTTTAATGAAATTGCCATCGCTGTAGCTGCTTGATCTTGTGTTCCACCAGCCATCTCAACTGCAGCTGCAGCCGCCATTCCACTTGCTGAACCAACTTCAGCTTGGCATCCTCCTGCCGCACCAGAAATACAAGCGTTATTCGCAACAACCATACCGAAAGCTCCTGCTGTAAATAAGAATTCAATCATTTCTTCACGTGTAGGCTGCAATTTTTCTCTTAGTGCAAATAGTACACCTGGCACTGTTCCAGCAGACCCTGCTGTTGGTGTTGCACAAATAATTCCCATCGCTGCGTTTACTTCATTTGTTGCAACAGCTTTGCTTACCGCATCCAAAATCGTATCTCCAGATAAGCCTTTTCCACTCTTCATATACGCTTGAACTTTTACAGCATCTCCACCAGTTAAACCAGTTGGTGATTTCACGCCGCGAATACCACGTTCTACTGCTTGCTCCATCACTACTAAGTTCTTTTCCATACCAGCAATTACTTCTTCACGTGAAATACTTCTTGTTTCCATTTCACATTGAATCATAATTTCTGCGATTTTTACATTTTGTTCTTTAGCTTGCGCCACTAGTTCCGCTGCGTTCCGAAACATGGTGTGTCCCCCCTGCAATTATTCCATAATAGTTACTTGACAAATATTTTGTTGCGCTTTTATTTCTTCAATTACTTCATCTGCTAATAATTCATCTGTTTCGATGACCATAAGCGCTCTTCTTCCTTTTTCTTTACGAGATACACTCATCGTACTAATGTTAATCTCATGTTTCGCAAGGATTGAAGCTACCGCTGCAATAGCACCAAAGCGATCGTTATTTACAATAAGTAGTGCTGGGCTCGTGCCTGATAATTGAAGATCGAATCCGTTTAATTCTACAACTTCAATTTTACCGCCACCAATTGAGCAAGCAACAACTTCAATTTCATCTTCACCTTTATACAAACGAATTCTCGCTGTATTTGGATGAGGTGCATTGGCATCTTCTTCAATGAATTCCACTTCAATTTCGCGCTCTTTTGCTATTTCTAGCGCCTCTGGAATACGTAAGTCATCTGTTTCAAATCCTAATATTCCACCGATTAGTGCTACATCCGTACCATGCCCTCGATACGTCTTTGCAAATGATCCATATAACGAAATGCTTACTCTTTCTGGTTCATGACGAAACAGCTGGCGAGCAACTTGCCCCATTCTTGCCGCGCCTGCTGTATGTGAACTTGATGGTCCAATCATAACTGGACCGATAATATCAAATACTGAGCGATACTTCATCATAACTCCCCCTAAACCTCTATGAAAAAAATTTATTCTACTATTCTATTAAGCTGCTACATCTGTCGCTTTTCCAGTTGTACCACGAATTTGTTCTGCTATACGAATTGGATAGTTTTTGAATAAAAGTAATCCAATATAACCTGAAATAATACCAGTTATCATAATACATAAGAATCTTAGCATTATTTTCATTTAAAAATGATACAAGATAATCCACAATAAAGTCTGGTAGCAATCCAAAGTTTAACACAGAAGCCATTGCAAGCATAGCATAAACAAGTGATATAACCATTGCTAATGCAACTAAATTTGCACCCGCTATTCCACCTAGACTACCTGCTGATGTTCTGAACTCTTTTAAAGAGTGGTATACCAATTAAATCTCCACCACCTTATTAATAAAAAGCTTCAACTAAGGAACTTGCAATAGATACACTCGCTAATCATATCGTTTAGCTAAAAAGTGAAAAAGACTTATGACAAATAATAGTAATATCTTTCCTATTATAATTCTCGTGTTACTCTCTCATGATTTAGTCAACTTCACTTGTTACGATAATGACTAAAATACATGTGACTTATCATAAATTATAATCTGCCCTCATTATAGCTTGTTTTTTATAAAACGCTTACTTTTGTTGAATTTTAAAAGTTCTGAATAAAAGTCCATTTCTGCTATTTGTATCACTTGTATGTCATCTGACTTATATAACAGTTTTTCTAAATAATCATTATTTCGTATTTTTATCCTATATATTCAAACCATCCTAATTTTCTGTATCATCCAAGTATAAGTATAAAATAATAACAGTTTTATTTTTAAATTTTTTTAGACATAAAAAAATGGTAACCCGCCGTTACCATTTTTTATAAAATTATCATTTTTCTACTGGGAATGATTTCAAATCCGTCGCTATTTCTGTATTAGAAAACAACTCTCTAGCCTCTTTCAATAATTCCTTATATGTATCTCCTTGATAGCGAGAACTAATGTGAGTTAATATTAGTCGCTTCGCATTTGCCTGAAGTGCAATGCTCGCAGCTTGCTTAGATGTAGAATGAAAATAATCATACGCTTGTTGCTCATCTTCTGCTGCGAAAGTCGCTTCATGGACAAGTACATCTGCATCTTGCGCAAGCTCCCTACTCGCTTCGCAATATCGCGTATCACCTAAGATAGTAATAATTCTTCCTTTTTGAGGTGGGCCGATAAACTCATTTCCATTTAATATCGTGCCATCCTCTAATTCAACTGCTTCACCATCTTTTAAACGTTTAAAGATTGGACCTGGTTTCACACCCATCTCAAGCAACTTATCAACTAAAAGAGCACCTTGTATATCTTTCTCTACAATACGATACCCAAAACATTCTATACCGTGTGACAATCTTTTCGTTTCTACATAAAATTCATTATCTTCAAATACGGTACCTTCTTCTGTTATCTCCACAACTTCAAGTGGATATTTCACATGTGTCGTACTTACCGATAATGCCACTTCAATAAATTGTTTAATTCCTTTCGGTCCATACACCGTTAAAGGCGTAGTTCCTCCTTGAAATGAACGGCTACCTAATAAACCAGGCAATCCAAAAATATGATCGCCATGTAAATGCGTAATAAATATTTTTTCAATGCGGCGCGGACGTACAGATGTATGTAATATTTGATGTTGCGTGGCCTCGCCACAATCAAATAACCAAGTTTGTCCTCGTTCTTCTAACAATTGTAAAGCAATTGCTGAAACGTTCCTTCCTTTTGAAGGAACACCTGCACCAGTTCCTAAAAATACAAATTCCACTTTCTTTCCTCCAGCTCTAAATATACTCTATCTCTCATCTTACGGAATGTTATTTCAAATGGCAAATTGAATTTACATAACCAATCATCTAGACAACTATATAACACGAACGTTACACTTAAAAAATTTAGCCATCGTTCGTGTTTTATGGTAAAATGATTATACTACATTTTAAGGGAGCGTTTTATTATGAAAGAAGTATTTCGTTTACAAACTGATTTTTCATCTTCATTTGATCGCTGGGTAAGTTCTTTCGTGTCTGATCACCCAGCACAATTAGAATGGACAACTTTAAAGGAATTAATCCATGAATATACAACATCACATACAAATGATACGTTACCAGCATATATTTCTTCAGCTTTAACATATTACGCCCAACGTGTTTCAACTACAAACAGTTCAGAGATTGTTATTTTTGAAAACCCTACAATCTCGTAATCTATAATAAAAAAGCACTGGTTACAGTGCTTTTTTATTTATACTTATTTAACAAATGATCATATTCCGTCCAAAAGTCGGTATACATACTTCGCTCAAACTCATTTGAAATTATCTTTTCACTTGATTTATTAAATAATTCTTTTGCTTGTAGTGCAAAAGAAGCAATTTGTTTTCTATATTCATTTTCATTCAATTCTATATGAAGTCCTTCATAGTAGATAGCCTTTTGATTAGTAGAAATAACTTTGACAAAGTCCTTTAAAATCACGTTTTCACCTATATGGTTTATAGTCCAATGAATTGAAATTGGGCATCCTAACATGAGCATAGTGCCACATCCGTGCAAAATAAGCCCCGCTTCATTTTCAATATCACAAATATATTCTTTATCTAAAGTTCGTAACAAAGCTAAAGCTGATTCACTTATTCCCCATTCCTCATCCATACCTGTCTGCGTAATAATCGTTCCAGCCACATTTAAATATATTTCTCCATGAGAACATAAATCTTCATGCTCATTAAACAACCATTTTTGATTCTCAATATTTATAATAAAATTTTGTGGTCCCATTACAAATTCCCCTTTTATAAAAATATTTTTTCCATATTATTCATAATCAATATCATGCATTTCATCCCACATATCTATTATAAATCTGTTTAATATTTTAAAAACACAGATAAAAAAGATATTGACACTACGATTTTACGGTGCTAACATTCAACATGTAATTGAATATGGTCTCTGTTAGGTGAGGCTCCTGTATAGAGAAACGCTGCTGCCCAAAAATGTCGAGAGACGCCAATGGGTCAACAGGAAAGGTCGGAATGAAGGCCTTTTTTAACGTAGCTGGTTTCAGTACCTATGCTATACAGTGCTAAAACTCAACGAGGGAGAGGTGCATGTATTTTGTCATACACAAAAACTGTTTTTATTTATGTCTACTAACAGTCTTTGTTGTGGACTCTTTTAACTGCGAATTCAGACCTTTACTCGTTTTGAGTAAAGGTCTTTTTACGTCTATATGCACCTTACTATGAAACAAACATAGCATATTCAGAAACTACTAAATTGTACGGAGGTGAGGAACAGTTGGCAATTGATGATTCGGCCCAGATACCCATACGTTTTACATTCATATTTCATCATGTAGGTAGGAAAGAAACTGTTCCTCACCATTTCAAATAGTTAGGTAACAGATTGTTTCCTCCTTCATGACAGAGGAGGAACTACCGATGTTTAATTTACAAAGACAAGAAACAAAGCATGCTTATGAGCAAGATAGCATGAAAACAAATAACGAATTATTAGTGGAGGTTGCAACACAAGATGTAAGCTCTGCGTTAAAACTTTTAGAAACAACACAAGATGGATTATCTAAACAAGAAGCGTCTCGCAGACTTTCTTTATATGGTCCGAATGAAATAGCTCATAATAAAATGGCGCCGTGGTACATTCAATTTCTATTGGCATTTAAAAATCCATTTATTTTCGTTTTATTAGCTCTTGGAGCACTCTCCTTTTTCACAGATGATATGCAAGGAACGATTGTCGTATCTGTAATGGTCCTACTTAGTGCAACGATTCGGTTTTCCCAAGAATTTCGTTCTCAAAAAGCTGCCGATAAGTTAAAAGCTATGGTTCGAACAACTGCGAGCGTATTTAGAATAAATGGATTTGTACATGAAACAAAAAATGTAAAAAATTTAAACCGAAATTACACAACAGAAATTCCAATTGAGGAACTTGTACCTGGCGATATTATTTCCCTTTCAGCTGGTGATATCGTTCCAGCTGATGTGCGTGTTGTATCCGCTAAAGATTTATTTGTTAATCAATCTTCTTTGACAGGGGAAGCACTTCCTGTAGAAAAATACGAACACTGCTACCATACAGAAAATAAGCATATCTTACCGAAAAACATGAAAAAAAATTACAATCCACTCGATATGGAAAACCTTTGTTTCATGGGAACAAATATTGTAAGTGGTAGCGCAAAAGCTGTTGTCATCTCAACAAGTACCGATACGTATTTCGGCTCTTTAGCAAATAAGGTAATTGGAAAGCGTGTAGAAACAAGCTTTGATAAAGGTGTAAACAAAGTAAGCTGGCTCTTAATTACATTCATGCTTATTATGGCACCTATTGTCCTTCTCATTAATGGATTCACAAAAGGAGATTGGCAAGAAGCTTTCTTCTTCGCTATTGCCGTTGCTGTTGGCCTTACACCTGAAATGTTACCAATGATTGTAACTGCTAATTTAGCTAAAGGTGCCGTTAACATGTCTAAACAAAAAGTAATTGTAAAACAGCTAAATTCTATTCAAAACTTAGGTGCTATGAACATTCTTTGTACAGATAAAACCGGAACTTTAACAGAAGATAAAGTGGTCCTTGTTCGTCACTTAGATCCCAAGGGAAATGAATGCAATCGCGTCTTGCAATTTGCCTATTTAAATAGTTTCTATCAAACTGGATTGAAAAATTTAATAGATAAAGCTGTTATTAAGCATACAGAGGAAAACAATAAATTTAATCCATCAGCTTTTCAAAAGCTAGATGAAATTCCATTCGATTTCGCCCGCCGGCGTATGTCAGTTATCGTAAAGGATATTTCAGGTGAACATACAATGGTTTGTAAAGGTGCCGTAGAAGAAATTTTATCAATTTGTAACTACACCGAAGTGGATGAAAAAGTCGTTCCACTCACCGAGGAAATACGTTCAAATGTCAAAAAACTAAGTGAGACATTAAATAGTGAAGGTATGCGGGTTATTGCTGTGGCTTATAAAAAAGATAGAAGAATAAATGATACAGAGTACGCAGTAAAAGACGAAACTGATATGATTCTCAGTGGATATATCGGCTTTTTAGATCCACCGAAACCATCTGCAGCAGCTGCAATTCAAGCATTACAAAAACATGGTGTACAAGTGAAAATTTTAACTGGCGATAACGAAATTGTTACAAGAAAGGTTTGTAAAGAAGTTGGATTAGATATCGGCGAACCAATCCTCGGTTACGAGATTGATTCTTTACCAGATAAAGCATTAGCAAAACTTGCTGAAGAAACGACTGTATTTGCGAAGCTTAATCCAATGCAAAAATCTCGTATTATACACGCATTACAAGGAAATGGACACACTGTAGGTTACATGGGAGACGGCATTAACGATGCTGTAGCATTACGTGAAGCTGATGTCGGAATATCTGTTAATACTGCTACTGATATTGCGAAAGAAGCTTCCGATATTATTCTACTCGAAAAAAGTTTAACTATATTAGAAGCAGGTATTTTAGAAGGACGTACTACATTCGGAAATATTTTAAAATATATTAAGATGACAGCTAGCTCTAACTTCGGTAATGTGTTTAGCGTGTTAGTAGCAAGTGCTTTCATTCCTTTTTTACCGATGCTTGCCATTCATCTTTTAATTCAAAACTTACTTTATGATATTTCACAACTTTCTATTCCATGGGACAAAATGGATAAAGAGTTTCTAGAAAAACCACGAAAATGGGATACTGCAAACTTACGAAGCTTCATTATTTGTATCGGCCCAATTAGTTCCGTATTTGATATTATCACATACGTAGTCATGTGGAATGTATTTGGTGCAAATACACCGAGCGAGCAATCATTATTCCAGTCCGGTTGGTTTGTCGTTGGATTGTTAACACAAACTTTAATTGTTCACATGATAAGAACACAAAAGATTCCATTTATTCAAAGCACTGCATCAACACCAGTCGTTTTATTAACCGCTCTTATTATGGCAATCGGGATTTATATTCCATTCTCACCACTTGGTGCAGCCGTTGGTTTGCAAGCATTGCCACTTAACTACTTCCCTTGGTTAGTAGGAATACTATTAGGCTACGCTTTTTTAACACAGTTCCTAAAAAAGCTTTATATTAAAAAGTTTCATAGCTGGTTGTAAAAATAAGAATGAGTGGGTATTCCCCGCTCATTCTAAAAAACATAACACATATTTATATATGGAGGTGACCATGATGGTATGGTACGACATTGTATTCAGATTAGTTATCGCAATTATTGTAGGAGCTTGCATTGGAATGGAAAGACAATGGAGACACCGAATGGCTGGGTTACGGACAAATGCTCTCGTATCACTTGGTGCCTGTATATTTGTTTTATTATCCGTCATGCTTGATCATGATGCTAGCCCATCCCGCATTGCTGCTCAAGTCGTTAGTGGCATTGGCTTTTTAGGGGGTGGCGTTATTATCCGCGATGGTTTTAGTATTAGAGGGCTAAATACGGCAGCTACTTTA
This sequence comes from Bacillus sp. RB3, assembly GCF_030164735.1. NCBI lineage: Bacteria > Bacillati > Bacillota > Bacilli > Caryophanales > Bacillaceae > Bacillus > Bacillus sp. RB3. Next base: position 60,791 of record NZ_JASNGE010000005.1, on the reverse strand, counting down.
TGGTGTGCAGCTGCTGTCGGTACTCTTACAGGCGCCGGTTTCCTCGTTGCAGCTATATTAGGTGCAGCCGGCGTGTTACTAGCAAATATACTTCTTCGCCCAATTGCTCTTTTTATGAATAAAAAATCAAAAGAAGAATCACCAGAACAAACGAACTACTTACTTTCCCTTACTTGTTCAGAAGAACATGAAGCACATATTCGTTTTTTACTTATGCATATGGTAAGTACAGAAGGGCTCCGTTTAAAAGAATTGTATAGTGAAGATGTAGATTCTAATCAAAAAGTTTGTATACAGGCTACATTACATTGCAAGACAAATGCGGCTATCTTAATTGAAAAAATAGTAAGTAGAAAGCTATTAGAGTCTGGCGTTACTGGAGCTGGATGGAAGACTTCTTTAAATTTAGAAGCGAGTTAAATAGGAAAGGTGTCATGATTTTACTACTTCATGACACCTTCTACATAAACTTATTTTCTAACTTTTGTTGAAACGACTTCTCTTGCTTACGTAGTAGTTGACTACCTCGTTGTAAAATCGGTGTTCCATACTTATCATTAATTTGATCAATGACAGCAAGTAGTGGCTCTTTTTTCGCATCCTCTTCAAATGAAAACAAATCTAATTGTTTCACCGATTCTGTCTTCCACTCTATTTCAGTAGCTGTAACACCTAGTAAACGAACGGAATCACCATCCCAATGTTGCTTCCATAAACGGGATGCTGCTTGAAAAATATCGCGTTCTTCCCAAATTGCATTTTTCAATTGCTTACTCCGTGTTACTGTTCGCCTATCATGGTATTTAATCATAATTTGAATATTATAGCTGACAAGGGTTCGCTTTTGTAATCTTTTACTCACTGATTTTGATAAACGTTCTAACATATCAAGCAATTCTTTCTCTTCATCCATATCCTTTGAAAAAGTCATCGAGTTACCGACACTTTTATGTTGGCCCATTTGACTCGGATCCACTTCCCTATCATCCGTACCTTTTGCACGCTTTTGTAAATCAATACCGTGCTTCCCAATTTTAGCGCGAATGATATGCTCGTCTCCCTTCGCTAACTGTTCAATTGTATGTATATGAATTTCATTTAATTTTTCAGCTGTTTTTTCTCCAATCCCATGCATTGCTTCAACTGGAAGTGGCCAAATCATTTCTGGAATATCACGTTTTCGAAGTACGGTAATACCGAGAGGTTTTTTCATATCAGAAGCTGTTTTTGCTAGGAAAAGATTTGGAGCAATTCCGATACTACACGGAAGCTGCAACGCTGTTAATAGTGCTTGTTGAATCATCTTTGCTATTTCAAGAGGCGAACCAAGTGCGTAGCAATCTGTAATATCTAAATATCCTTCATCTATTGAGACTGGTTGTATCTTTTCTGTAAAACGGGAAAGGACTTGAAACATTTGAAATGAAGCTTCGCGATATAATGTGAAATTAGGACGCCTTACAACTAATTGCGGGCATAACCTTTTCGCTTCCCAAAGGGGCATCGTCGTACGTATTCCGTATTCTCTCGCCTCATAACTACATGTTATAATAATTCCTTTTCTCTCTTTTTCATTTCCAGCAACCGCTAATGGCTTTCCTTGTAATGATGGATCATGAGCAATTTCAACAGATGCGAAAAAGCAATTCATATCTACATGTAAAATAACACGACCATTTTTCGGATACATTTCTCGCATAGTACTCACTCCCTAATCAGAACGTTCGTTCTTTCATTATATCAAATTTTGCACAATAGTTATAATAATTACTTGTTCTTTTTTATAATCGATATAAAGAGGATATATATGTGAAAGGGTCTGATTATGATGAGATCAACTAATAAAGTGAAACTTTAATCAGCCCTCACCTAAATTCTTTACTTTCGCTGAATTTTGAGGTGGGGGGCTTACTGTCCGGCAAATAGCGGGATAAACTCAATTATACATTCCTTGTAGTTATATTAATCATTGCAATTAATTATTTACTACTTCCGATTTTCAATATGAATACGTTAGGATTATTCCTTCGTCTAGTACATGTAGCAACAACGTATATACTTCCATAGGTTTTCTTATATTGGCTTATACGTCTTGTCAAAGCAATCGAATCAAAATAAAAAGCGTGTAAATCACAATTGATTTACACGCTTTTTCTATTCCATTACTTCGCTACTTCTTCAATAATTGCAACAACTAATTCTGCTGTTTTTGCTAATTCTTCAACAGGAATCTTCTCGTTTGTTGTATGAATTTCTTCATAACCAACTGCTAAGTTAACTGTTGGGATACCATGTCCTGCAATTACGTTTGCATCACTTCCGCCACCACTTTGGTGAAGAGAAGGTGTACGACCAATTTTTTCAGCTGCACGTTTTGCAACTTCTACAACATGATCACCATCAGCAAATTTAAATCCTGGGTACATAACGTTTACTTCAACGTCTGCATGCCCGCCCATTTCTTTTGCAGTTGTTTCAAATGCTTCTTTCATTTTCGCAACTTGTGCTTCCATTTTCTCATTGATTAAAGAACGAGCTTCTGCAAAGATTTGTACATGATCGCAAACGATATTCGTTTGTGTACCACCTTCAAAACGTCCAATATTTGCAGTCGTTTCAGAGTCAATGCGACCAAGTGGCATCTTCGCAATTGCTTTCGCTGCGATAGTAATTGCAGATACACCTTTCTCCGGCGCTACACCAGCGTGAGCTGTTTTCCCGCGAATAATTGCGTTCACTTTCGCTTGTGTTGGAGCTGCAACAACGATTTCACCAACTTTTCCATCGCTATCTAATGCGTAGCCATATTTCGCTGTAATACGCTCACGGTCTAATGCTTTTGCACCAACAAGACCTGATTCTTCTCCGACTGTAATAATAAATTCAATTTTACCATGAGGGATATTTTTCTCTTTTAAAACACGGATTGCTTCGAACATTGATGCTAATCCAGCTTTATCATCCGCACCTAAAATTGTTGTACCATCTGATACGATATATCCATCTTTAATAGAAGGCTTAATTCCATTACCAGGAACTACTGTATCCATATGAGAAGTAAAGTAAATTGTATCAACACCATCTTTTGTTGCTGGTAAAGTACAAATTAAGTTACCTGCACCATGACCAGTTACAGCCATTGTGTCATCTTCAAATACTTCTACACCTAAATCTGTAAATTTCTTCGTTAATACTTTGCAGATTTCTGCTTCAAATTTCGTTTCAGAATCTACTTGTACTAATTCCATAAATTCATTTACTAAACGTTCTTGATTAATCATAAGACTGCGCCTCCTGCACTACCATTATGTATGTAACACTATTAATTATAACAGAATTTCGCAAAAGTTTCGAAATACAAGACAAAAAACAGATGGTTTACATGTCTAGATAACCATCTGCTTTCTATTACTCATTTAACAATACCCAGCGCATATGATCTTCCCACACGCCATTTACCATTAACATCTTCCTAGATACGCCTTCATATTGAAAACCTATCTTCGTTACTACTTGTATAGATGCTAAATTACGAGGCATAATCGGAGCTTCTATACGATGTAACTGAAATTCCCCAAAAGCAACTTGAATTGCTTTTCTAAGCGCTTCTGTCGTATACCCTTTGTTTAACTCTGCTTTATCTAATTTATAACTGAGTACACAAGATTGATAAATGCCACGAACGATTAAATTAAATGAAATACACCCAATTATTTTCGTATCATCACCCTTTTTAAAAATCCATAGTCTGATGATTTTCCCTTCTTCGAACTCTTTTCTATCCTTTTGCAACTTTTTCTTTTGATAATCTAGCGTAAAAAAATCATCCGGTCTATACTCTTCCCAAGCTTTTAAAAATTCACGATTTCTGTCGTAATATTGAAGAACTGTTTCAGCATACGACTCATCAATTTCCCTTAAGTATAAACGATCTGTTTCGTATATTTTCATCATCGTATCTCCATTCTTCAGCTTGCCCAACTAAAAATTAACAATATACCCTTTTACTATATTCTCTACACACTCTCAAATTTCCTGTTATATTTTGCAATCCCCTCCCGAATTTTGTCCTCACTCTCCCCTTGTCCATAATTTCATTTCTCGTTACAATGAAATTGTACTGATTTGCAAGGAGGTATAACGATGCATAAAAAAGCTCAAAAAGTTATGGTTTATGTGATGCTAATTTCTATGCTTGTAACAACATTACTTGCTGGCGCGAGTATGTTTTGGTAAAAAGGGCGATGTGTTCGTCCTTTTTTTACTTTTTACACATAACAAAATAAACCATCTCGACATCGAGATGGTTTATTTTATATAAAACACAATCGCTACAATACTAAAGGAAAATGACATTACAAGCGCTATTACAAAACTTGTATATTGTTTCTGCTGAAATGCCCCAATAACAAAAGTGAGATTAAGTAATGCCATACATACAATCGCTACAAGATAAGAACATATATTAAAAGTTGCCAATATGAATGTAATAACAAATAGAAATCCCATAAAAAACTGCATATACGAAAGTTTTGGATTCAAGTACATATGAGCAACCCCTTTATCTAATTTTATCTTTCTATACTCTCATTAACGCACGGTTATGTACACATGTCAAGACAACTTATTATAATAGAAAAAGCCACCTTTTCGTTGGCTTTTTCATATGCAACGGCTCCTTTTTCTTTTGCCAATTGCTGAAATGATTTTTTCGATTTCACAATCCATACTTTCGTTCCAATTGGAATGCGATCAAACAAATATTCCACATCGTTTTTCTTCATTCTTATACACCCTTGTGAAATATACTTTCCAATTGAACTCGGTTGGTTTGTTCCATGTATTCCATATTTACTTCCATCAGTTCCTCTTGCATTAAATCCAATCCACCTTGACCCAAGTGGATTTTTTGGCGATCCACCTGGAATATCCTTCGCAATGTAATACGGATCCTTTGCTTTCATTACAACATCAAAATTTCCTTCTGGAGTTAATTCATTCGTTTTCCCTGTCGCTACTGGAAAAACCTTTTGAATCTTTCCATCGTCAATGTAAGCTAATTTATTCGTTGCTTTATTTACAATAATAAAAGGATCTCCGGCACGTGGATTATCCCCAAGAGGCCAAATCGGCGATAAAGAAAGACATAATATGATAGAGAGAAGATACGGCATAGATAATTCCTACCTTCTATATAAGTTCTTTTATATTATCCTTTCCCTTAAAGCGACTTTTAATGAGTAAATATTGTTCCATTTCATACACAAGTTGAACAAGTTTCGCACGTATCTCAAATTCTTCGCGTGTAGCTGGCAATGGCATGTCTCTAAATAATTCCCTCATTTCTTGAAGCTGCCTTAAGGAAATAACGCCAGTACTCTCAGGGCTAATAGCATTACCAATGTTTTCAACAACATCTGCAATCATGTCAGCTTGTTCATATGTCCACGATAAAGAAGCTGCTAGTGGTATCATTCGCTCTAAAATTTCGAATTGTTGCATACGCATATTAAAATAACGATAGTAATAATCATCTTCTCGCATAAATGCATTCTCAAGTTTTTTAAACGATAAATCTCTTGCTTCATTTAACATATTCTCGGTTTCAATGAGTTCTGCTCCACTCCAACTACTTTCTCGATTTCGTAAATACACAACCATTTCAAACAAAATCGTTTTAAAATTATTCTCTATTTTATCCTGATACTCTTTTAGCTTATTTTCACTACTCGGCATATACATATTTACTAATAACGCCACGCTAATCCCTATCGTTAATATAGCAATTTCATTTCCAACTATAAGCCATGTAATTTGCTTCAATGAATATAGATGCATAACAATAACTGAACTCGTGACAATACCTTCTTGAATTTTAAGCATTACTGCAGTCGGAATAAATGTAAGTAACAATATGCTAATTGCAAGTGGTGTATAGCCAATCGTTTCAAAAATACAAAACGCGAATGCCATTGATAATACACACGCTAGAAAACGATGTAACGACACTTGAAGTGATTTGCGCTTCGTATTTTGTACACATAAAATAACTAAAATGCCTGCTGAACTATAAAATTCTAACCCTAATAACTGAGCAATAAAAACTGCCGCACCTGTCCCTATTGCTGTTTTTACTGTACGATATCCAATTTTAAACATATCATTACTCCTATATGTATAAACGTATTTACAGCTAGTATAAAAAAAGGATGACACAATGTCATCCTTTTCTACTTATTATTCACATAACCTTTTCATATTACAATATTTTTTGTAAAAATTGTTGCGCACGTTCACTTTTCGGCGCTGCAAAAAATTCTTCTGGCGCACTATCTTCTACAAGCTTTCCTCCGTCCAAGAAAAGAACACGATCTGCCACTTCTTTTGCAAAGCCCATTTCATGTGTAACGATAGCCATCGTCATTCCTGTCGTAACTAACGATTTCATAACTTCTAACACTTCTTTCACCATCTCTGGATCTAGCGCCGATGTCGGTTCATCAAATAACATAACTTCCGGTTCCATCGCTAACGCTCTTGCAATTGCTACACGTTGCTTTTGTCCTCCCGAAAGACGATTTGGATACGTATCTTTTTTATCTACTAATCCAACCTTTTCTAAAAGTTTCTCAGCTTTCTTTTCAGCTTCTTGCTTCGTTACCCCTTTTACATTGATAGGAGCATACGTAATATTTTCTAATACAGTCATATGAGGAAATAAGTGAAAATGTTGAAATACCATACCGACATTTTCACGAACATGCATAACATTCGTTTTCGGATTCGTTACTTCTTCCGTCCCAATCCAAATGTGACCATCCGTTGGTGCTTCTAACATATTCATACAACGTAAAAATGTTGATTTTCCTGATCCAGAAGGCCCTATAATTGCGACTACTTCCCCTTTTTCAATTGTTGTTGTAATTCCTTTTAATACTTCGTTTTTACCAAATGATTTATGAAGGTTTTCAATTTTAATCACTTTTCTTCATTCTCCCTTCAATTGCCTTCCCGACTAATGTAAGAATAATGACTAACATATAATAAATCAGTCCAACAAAAAGTAATGGTTCAAGATATTTAAATGTCTCACCGCCTACAATGTAAGCACGACGCATTAAATCAGTCGCGCCTATTACTGTTACTACAGCCGATTCTTTCGTAAGTGTCGCAAATTCGTTCACAAGCGCTGGTAATATATTTTTTAATGCTTGAGGGAAAATAATATTTCTCATCATTTTTCCGTACGGTATCCCTAAAGCCATTGCTGCTTCTGTTTGTCCTTTATCAACCGCTTGAATACCAGCACGAATTACTTCTGACATGTATGCACCTGAATTCAAGCTAAATGCAAGTACAGCAGCTAAAAATGCTGGTATTTCATAACCAATTATTTGTGGGACACCGAAATAAATAATCATTAATTGCAATACAAGGGGTGTACCACGAAAAATTGATGTATAAAAATCTGCTGCTATATTTAATGCTCGTATTCTAGCAATTTTACAAAGTGCTAATAGCGTTCCTAAAATAAATCCTGCTAAAGCTGATACTGCTACAATTTTCAAAGTAACTTCTAAACCTTTTAGTATATATGGTATCGAAGGCGTAATCGCCGAAAAATCTAAGTTCATTCTTTTCATTCCCCTCACAGAAAAGTGAAAGGCAGCTTATTTTCCGCTGCCAAACCATTTCTTCACTAATTTATCCATTTCTCCATTTTCTTGCATTTTTTTAATTACTTTATTAAATTCAGCTGTTTTATCACTGTTTTTCGGAAGGGCAATTGCTGCTCCAACTTCTTCTGGTGCTTCTTTAATTTCAATTCCTTGTAAATCTTTCATTTTCTCTAAATAATTTTTAGCAACTGTATCTTCTATAATTGCAGCGTCAAAACGACCAGCTTTAATTTCTTGTACGATTTCTGGTATACGGTCACGTCCCTCAACTTGGAAATCTACTTGTTTTTTAAATTCTGAAGCTTTCTCTTCTTGAATAGACCCTGTTTGTACCCCTACTTTTTTCCCTTTTAAATCCTCTACAGATTTAATGTTAGAATCCTTTTTAGAAACGACCATATTTTTCGCAACAAAATAAATATCTGTAAAATCAACATTATTTTTACGCTCTGCAGTTGGCGTCATACCTGCCATTACGAAATCAACTTTTCCTGAACTAAGAGATGCTAATAAACCACCAAAATCCATATCTTTCACTTTCACTTCATACCCAAGTTCTTTTCCGATATATTTAGCAACATCAACATCAAAGCCAATAATTTCATCGCTCTTTGACGCATCTACATATTCATAAGGTTTATAATCTGCTGAAGTTCCCATTACGAGTACTTTTTTATTTCCTTTTGTTTTTTTCGATTCCTCATTACTACAAGCGCTGAATATACTTACAATTAAAATAAGTGCAAACGATATTGATACTAACTTCTTCATCTTTCTTCCCCCTAATAATGTATATTTAAAAGTTTAATAGAATATTTATTCGATGTTTGTATTGTATCAGCACTTTTATTTTTATGCAATATATAAAATAAAAATAAATAACGAAACAATATAAACACTGTTTGTTATGTATAAAATGATGCATAAAACAACATAACTATGCATATCTCAGAAATTTTAATAATAAATAAAAAAGGCGGCACATCCACTTGATTGTGGACGTGCCGCCTTTTCTCTTATTTTTTATAGTTCTTCACAATTCTCTTCGAAATATGATTGTAGTTTCGCAATAACTTGCATCGGTTCATGACCTTCAATTTCATGACGCTCTACCATCGTTACAATTTTTCCATCTTTTAATAAAGCAAATGATGGAGAAGAAGGTGGGTACCCTTCGAAATATTCACGCGCTCTTGCTGTCGCTTCTTTATCTTGGCCTGCAAACACCGTTACAAGGTGGTTAGGACGTTTATCATAATGTACGGAATGCGCAGCAGCAGGACGAGCAATACCACCTGCACAACCACATACAGAGTTTACCATTACAAGTGTTGTTCCATTTCTTTTAAACGCTTCTTCTACCGCTTCCGGCGTCGTCAATTCTGTATATCCAGCAGAGACAATCTCTTCACGCGCTTGGCGGACAACATCATTCATAAAAAAGTTAAAATTAATCACTCTTTTCCCTCCTCTAAAACTACCTATTTGTATCTTACCAGTTAATGTTTATGAAATACAAGTAAGTTTACTTGTATTTAAGTATAGAAAAGGTGTTAGAGCTCTTGCTCTAACACCTTTTCTTTAATGACCACGATGTTTTTTCTTTGCTTTTTGTACTTTCATTAAACGTCTTCTTTCTTTTTCAGCTTCTCGCTTCTCTTTAGACTGCACTTTCTTTTCTTGTTTATGCAATTCATAAGATAAACTAATCGCCTCTTGCGCCTTAGTAAAACGTTTAATATTTATTTCTTTTGCTGCTTGTCGTATGATACGCTTTATGTTTTTAGGACGCTGTTTTTCTTTAACTTCTACACCACATTTTGCAAAGTGCTGAAAATGCTCTAAAAGTGAACCATTCACAAACATAAGCACTTCTTCATCTGACGGTTCCGCCCCAAAAATATACCTCGCCCCATACAATTTCCCTTTTTCTTTACATGTAATGATTCCAACAAAAAATTGGCCATCGTGATATACTGTCAAATCCATTGACAGCCCCTCCTTTAAAATATTAGAAATACGGGACATCCCGGAGGGGAAGGTTACTGACATGAAATCATGCGTCTGGACTACCAACCAGAGCTGTGTTTTTGTATTTCTTTCACTATTATTATATCTTTTTTTCCATAATCTTCATATATTCAGCAATCATTTTTTTATGCGATCCTACAATATAGTCAGGTAGTTCTGTTACTGAAAAGAATTTAAGCTGAACTGCTTCTTCTTTATTCATAACAAAATCCCCTTCGTATTCATCCGTATAATAGGCGGTTGTTACAGATTGAAATTCATCACCGTTTTCTAATTTTGTAAAGTAGTTCGCTCCAGAAAATACATTGATTAGTCGCAAGTTCTTCACTTTTATTCCTGTCTCTTCATATACTTCACGATAAGCTGTTTCTTCTGGTGATTCACTAAGCTCCATTAGCCCGCCAGGTAGCCCCCATTTTCCGTACGGCTCTGTCCGCTGCTGCAATAAAACATATCCATTTTCATTTATAACGAGTACAACAGCACCAACTAAAATTAAAGGGCGATGACCAACTATTTTTCGTAATTCTTCTACATATCCCACCGTATCGCCTCCTTTTTCGTTGTCCACACTATTGTATCATATGTTCGAAACGACAAAATGCGTATATTTTTCATTTTTTTAACAAAATATTTATTTTATGTGATTCATCTACTGTAGCTAACATAATAGATTCCACTTCTGTACTCTCCTCTAGAAATTCTCTCGCCCACGCTTCTGTTTTTCCTAATAATGCAAGAACATCTTTCTGTATCCTCCCATCCTTTACTAATACAAAAGAAACTGGAGATTTTTTTCCCGCCACTTTAAGATCAAGCCGCGAAACTGCTTCATATTCTGGATACCGAAATATAGAAACGACACCGTTCGCTTCCCATAATGCTAATTTAATCGTTTGAATATCGCTCACATTTCGCATACGAAGTTCCGAAAACAAATATTCCACGGTAATTCTCGCCTTTTTCAAATTGCTAAAATCAATGGAACCATTGTGTATAAGAATAATAGGTGCTGGCTCTAAAAAACGTCTCCATCTATCCCATTTCAGCATTAAAACTGAGCTTATAATATGAAGTACAACAAGTATGAACGTTGTAATCATCGAGCCCAGTAACCCTACTTTTTCATCAGACAATGCGTTAGAAATATTCCCACCAAGCAATAACACTAATACAACATCTAAAAAACGAAGTTGTGCGATAGACCTTTGCCCCATCGCTTTCGCAACTAATATTAAAAATATGTATGCTATAATAGCCCGAATAACCCATTCACTATTAGAAAGATGCCGTGCTCCTTCAAAAATATGCATATGCATCACTTTGCACTCCTTACCCGTCTCAAACTGCTATCCTGTTTTAGTTTGCAACGTTTATGAGCATATATGTAAAAAAGCTGGTTCGTTTAAAAACGAACCAGCTTTTTTTACTTAACTGAAAACATATATTTTTTATACGTTTTCCGTACCGATAGTATGAGCCCCATCATAATCATATTTGAGAATAAGGAACTTCCCCCATACGATAAGAAAGGTAATGCAATACCTTTTACAGGCATTAATCCAACGATCATACCGATGTTTTGGAATATTTGAACTGTTAATATACCGATTGATCCAGCGCATAATAATGTACCAAATAAATTATCAGCGGAATAACCAATAATAATTGTTCGATATAGTAGTAATAGGAACAAGAAGACAACTAAGGCTGCTACGATAAATCCACCTTCTTCGGCAATTGTAGCGAAAATAAAGTCAGTATGCTTCTCTGGGATATAGACGCTTCCTCCACCGTATCCTTTACCTTCCATTCCTCCACTACCTACAGCTAAAATCGATTGCTGTGTTTGATAACCTTGATCTGCATTTTCAAATGGATTTAACCAACCTACAATACGCGACTGTTGGTGAGGTTTTAGTAAAGTAACTAACTTATTATAGAAAAAATCTGGATACTTAAAGAAAATAAATATTAAAGCAGATAATATGGTCAACGGAATAACTGTACATAATGCTATCAATTTCTTTTGAATACCTGACATAAATAAAATACATGCAATAGCAGCAGCATATAAGAACACCATACCTGTATCAGGTTGACTATATACAACAGCCATAGGCGGAAGAGAAACTAGCATAATTTTACCTACTAATTTTAAATCCGTTTGGAATGTCCTTGCCATATACTGCGCATTATGTTTCACAGCTATGCTTGCTACTACAAGAAGCAATGCAATTTTGAAAAACTCAGACGGCTGAATTTGTCCAAGTACTGGAAAAACGAACCATCTTTTTGCACCTAATTTTTCAGGTGTGAAGGTGGAAACCGGTAGTATTTTCAAAAGAATAAGTGAACCAAACCCGGCAATATAAAGTGGCCAAGATAATTTTTGCAATTGATCTAAGTCGATGCTTGCAACAAGAAGTAACAATACAACCCCAATTATGTAGTTAACACCTTGTTTCATAGCAAAGTTTGCAGCTCCATACTGTCCCGTTTGCTGACTGCTATATATAGCAGCTATACTCGTCACACATAGTGCACACAAAATTAAAATTAATTTTACATCTAAACTTTTTAGAAACTCGGTACTTCTTTTCATGACATCCTCCTGAAACATTGTTACGGCAAAAATAAAAAACCAGGAGTCAACATTCTTCATGTTTTGACGACTGATTACACATTATCTATAAAACACTTATATAGAATAACTCTCTTTTTCATACAATACAATATATTATACTACAGTTTCATCAGTAAGATTTGCCAAAAAAATTATTCTTTTCTTATTTTATATCCATATACCATATATCAGCAATGTATTTTCGTAAATTCCTAATACATAATCGTTTATTGTAAGATTACTGGGAAAGATATTTATACATATAGTAGGATGTAGATGAAGAAATAAGATAATAAAAAGCTCGCATAAGCGAGCTTTTTATTAATATACAGATGTATTATTTTCTGACATGTTTTCTAAAATTTCTTTAACACGTCCTAAGAACTTACCACAAATTAAACCATCAAGTACTCGGTGATCAAGTGATAAACATAAGTTAACCATATCACGAGCACCGAACATACCGTTATCCATAATTACTGGGCGTTTTACAATTGATTCAACTTGTAAAATAGCCGCTTGTGGGTAATTAATAATACCCATAGATTGAACAGAACCGAATGATCCTGTGTTATTAATTGTAAATGTTCCACCTTGCATTTCGTCTGCTTTTAACGATTTCGTACGTACTTTTCCTGCAAGTTCTGTAATTTCACGAGCGATACCTTTAATTGTTTTCTCGTCCGCTTGCTTAATTACTGGTACAAATAGTTCTTCCTCTGTTGCAACAGCGATAGAAAGGTTAATATCTTTCTTCTGAACAATTTTATCGCCAGCCCACATTGAATTAATTTGAGGATACTCTTTTAACGCTTGTGCTACTGCTTTTACGAAGAAAGCAAAGAACGTTAAGTTAAAGCCTTCACGCTTCTTAAAGTCACCTTTAATTGAGTTACGGTATGACACAAGGTTTGTCACATCTACTTCAATCATCATCCAAGCATGTGGTGCTTCGTGTTTACTACGTAACATGTTTGCTGCGATTGCTTTACGCACACCTGTTACTGGAATTTCGATATCTCCAGGCATTGTAGGTACAGAAACTGGTTTCGCAGCTTCTACTTTTTGCGCTACTGGTGCTGCTTTTGGTGCTTCTGGGCGAGCTTCTACTACTGCCGCTACAGCTTCCTCTTTCTTCGCCGCACCTGCTTGTGGGATATTTCCAGATTCCACTAGCTTTAAAATATCTTTACGAGTGATACGGCCGTTTGCTCCCGTACCTTCTACTAGATCTAAATCAACGTTATGCTCACCCGCAAGCTTTAACACAGCTGGTGAAAAACGTGGTTTTCCATCAGTTGGTTGTTTTACTTTCGGTGCTTTTTCAGACGTAGCTACTTCTGCCTTTGATTCTTCTTTAGTTTTTTCCTCAACAGCTGTTGCTGCTACTTCATCTGCGCCTTCTACTTGAATAACACAAACTACTTCACCTACAGCTAACGTATCACCTTCACCAGCGATTAACTCTTTCACAACACCCGTGAAAGAAGATGGTACTTCAGCATTTACTTTATCAGTCATTACTTCTGCAAGCGGATCATACTTATTTACGTGATCGCCAACATTAACGAGCCATTTACTAATTGTGCCCTCTGTAACGCTCTCCCCGAGCTGAGGCATTGTAATATTTTCTACAGCCATGTATAGTCCCCCCGATTAAAATTCCGCAAGTTCACGCATTGCTTTTTCAACTTTATCTGGATTTACCATAAAGAATTTTTCCATTGTTGGTGCATATGGCATTGCTGGAACGTCTGGACCTGCAAGACGTGCGATTGGCGCATCTAAATCAAATAGACAGTTTTCAGCGATAATTGCTGCCACTTCACTCATAATGCTTCCTTCTTTATTGTCTTCTGTTACAAGAAGAACTTTACCTGTTTTAGAAGCTGCTTCAATGATTGCTTCTTTATCTAATGGATATACAGTACGTAAATCAAGAATGTGTGCAGAGATGCCATCTTGTGCTAACTTTTCAGCCGCTTGAAGAGCAAAATGAACACATAATCCGTACGTGATAACTGTAATATCATCACCTTCACGTTTTACATCTGCTTTTCCGATTGGTAATACGTAGTCATCCTCTGGTACTTCACCTTTAATTAAACGATATGCACGTTTATGTTCGAAGAATAATACTGGATCTTCATCACGAATGGCTGCTTTTAATAAGCCTTTTGCATCATATGGTGTAGAAGGGATAACGATTTTTAAACCTGGTTGGTTTGCAAACATCGCTTCTACAGATTGTGAATGATACAATGCACCGTGAACCCCCCCGCCAAATGGTGCACGGATTGTAACTGGACAAGTCCAATCATTATTAGAACGATAACGAATTTTTGCTGCCTCAGAAACAATTTGGTTTACTGCTGGCATGATGAAATCAGCAAACTGCATTTCAGCGATTGGACGCATACCATACATTGCTGCACCAATTGCTACCCCAGCAATTGCAGATTCTGCAAGCGGTGCATCAAGCGCACGATCTTCACCAAATTGGTCATACAAACCGTGTGTCGCTTTAAACACGCCACCTTTTTTACCAACATCTTCTCCTAAAACGAATACTTTCTCATCGCGTTCCATTTCTTCGCGCATTGCTAATGTAATAGCATCAATATAAGACATTACAGCCATGAAACGTTCCCCCCTATTCTGCGTATACGTGCTTCAATGCATCTTCAGGTGCTGCATACGGAGCATTTTCTGCATATTCTGTTGCTTCATTTACGATATGCATAATTTCGTCTAACATTTGTTTTTCGGATTCCTCAGTTAACACACCAGCTTCTTTTAAATAAGCTGCGAATGTTATAATTGAATCTTTTTTCTTTGCTTCTTCTACTTCTTCTTTATCACGATAAACACGATCATCATCGTCACTAGAATGTGCTGTTAAACGATATGATACTGTTTCAATTAAAGTTGGTCCTTCACCACGACGACCGCGATCTGCTGCTTCTTTTACAGCTTTATATACTGAAAGTGGATCGTTTCCGTCTATTGTATATCCAGGCATACCGTAACCAATCGCACGATCTGATACGTTTTTACATGCTAATTGTTTTTCAACTGGAATAGAGATTGCATATTTGTTATTTTCACACATAAAAATAACAGGTAGTTTGTGTACACCAGCAAAGTTTGCCCCTTCATGGAAGTCACCTTGGTTTGAAGAACCTTCTCCAAATGTAACGAACGTTACTAAATCTTTCTTCTCCATTTTTCCAGCTAGTGCAATACCAACTGCATGTGGTACTTGTGTTGTTACTGGAGATGAACCTGTAACAATACGATTTTTCTTTTGACCGAAGTGACCAGGCATTTGACGACCACCAGAGTTTGGATCTCCAGCTTTCGCAAAAGCAGACAACATAAGCTCTTTAGCTGTCATACCAAATGCTAGTACAACACCCATATCACGGTAGTATGGTAATGCATAATCTTTCTCTCTATCAAGAGCGAACGCCGCTCCAACTTGTGCAGCCTCTTGTCCTTGACAAGAAATTACGAATGGAATTTTACCAGCGCGGTTTAATAACCACATACGTTCGTCAATTTTACGTGCAAGTAACATCGTACGGAACATTTCTAATACTTGCTCATCACTTAAGCCAAGCTCTTCATGGCGCTTTTCTTTTACTTCTGCCATTTTTCATAACCTCCTAAATCCACATTTTTATGCGTGTAACGCTCTTCCATCTACAGCAAGTGCTGCTTCACCAATCGCCTCAGATAATGATGGATGCGGATGAATTGTATGTGCTACTTCCCAAGGTGTTGCATCAAGTACTCTTGCAAGACCCGCTTCAGAAATCATATCTGTTACATGTGGTCCAATCATATGAACACCAAGAATGTCATTTGTCTCTTCATCAACTACAAGTTTTACGAAACCATCTGATTCTCCGTATACAAGTGCCTTTCCGATTGCGCGGAATGAGAACTTACCTATTTTTAACTTATAGCCTTTTTCTTTCGCTTCTTGTTCTGTTAAACCGACAGAAGCAACTTCTGGACTGCTATATACGCATTTTGATACCATAGAGTAATCAATTGGTGTAACTTCTTTCCCTGCAATATGTTCTACTGCAGCAATTCCTTCATGAGAAGCAACGTGAGCAAGTTGCAGGCCACCGATTACATCTCCAATTGCGTAAATATGCGATTCTTTCGTTTGATAAAACTCATTTGTTTGAATGTATCCTTTTTCCACAACGATATCTGTGTTCTCTAAGCCAATATTTTGCGTATTCGCTTGTCTTCCTACAGATACAAGCATTTTTTCTGCTTTAAATTCTTTATTTTCACCGTTGTGTTCAGCTTGGATTGTTACTTCATTATCTTTTACCAATGTTTCTGGTAATACTTTTGCACCAGTTACCACTTTAATACCTTTTTTCTTGAATAGACGTTGCATTTCTTTTGAAACGTCTTGATCTTCTAGTGGTAATATTGTTTTTGCATACTCTAATACTGTAACTTCTACACCGAAGTCAGCAAGCATAGATGCCCACTCAATACCGATTACACCGCCACCAACGATAATAATCGAACTAGGAAGCGTTTCCATTTTTAGGGCATGATCTGAAGACATTACGTACTCTCCGTCTAATTCTAAACCTGGTAATGAATTTGGACGAGAACCTGTTGCAATAAGTACATTTTTTGGAATTAACATTTCATTCTCTTCTCCACTTGCAAGTTCAACTGAAATTGTCCCTGGCATCGGAGAGAAAATAGATGGGCCAAGAATACGGCCAATACCTTCAAACACATCAATTTTACCTTGTTTCATTAAGTGTTGAACGCCTTTATGAAGCTGCGTTACAATCTTCTCTTTACGCTCTTGTACTTTCGCAAAGTTTAGTTCTACATTGCTTGCAATAACTCCGAACTCTTCGCTTTTTTTAGCAGTTGCATATACTTCCGCACTACGTAAAAGAGCTTTACTAGGGATACATCCTTTGTGTAAACAAGTACCACCAAGATTTTCTTTTTCGACTAGTGCAGTTTTTAACCCTAGTTGTGATGCACGAATTGCAGCAACATATCCACCAGTACCGCCGCCAACGATGACTAAATCATATTCTTTTGCCATTATCTCAACCCCTAGCTACCGTTTCTTTTTCACGTACAACATATTCTTTTGGAGCTTCTTCTTCACGTAATACACGAAGTGCTCCTTCTGCTAACGCTTCTAACTCATCTTCGCCTGGATGTACGATAACATCTGCAATCCAGTCCACTCGCTCTTTTATTTCATCGACAAGAATTTTACTGTATGCCAGTCCACCAGTTAATACGATTGCATCGATTTTCCCGTGAAGTACAGCGCTAGCTCCGCCAATCTCTTTTGCAACTTGATATGCCATTGCTTTATAAATAAGAGTTGCTTCAGGATCACCTTTTTCAACCATTTTCTCTACTTTAATCGCATCATTTGTACCGATTAAACTTACAAGTCCACCTTGTCCGACAAGCTTTTTAATCATTTCATCTCGGTAATACTCACCAGAGAAACACATTTCTACTAGTTGCCCTACTGGTACTGTACCAGCACGCTCTGGACTAAATGGTCCTTCTCCGTTTAAACCGTTATTCACATCGATTACTCTTCCTTTTTTATGAGCACCAACTGTAATACCACCGCCCATATGTGTAACTAATAAATTTAAATCCTCATATTTGTGGTTTAACTGTTCGGCTACTTTACGAGCAACTGCTTTTTGATTTAATGCATGGAAGATACTTTTACGTTCCATACCAGCAATACCACTTATACGAGCAACTGGCTCCATCTCATCTACAACGACAGGATCCACAATAAATGCAGGAATGTTTAATCCAGAAGCAATTTCATATGCTAAAATGCCTCCAAGGTTTGAAGCGTGATGACCGCTAAACCCATTTTTTAAATCTTCTAACATCGCATCGTTTACTGTATACGTACCGCCTTCGATTGGACGAAGTAATCCACCACGTCCACAAACAGCGTTTAATTTTGAAATGTTAATACCATGAGAATGTAGAACTTCTAAAATCGTTTCTTTTCGAAACTCATATTGGTCGATAATTCGCTTGTATTTCCCAATCTGTTCTACGTCATGACGAATCGTTTCTTCTAAAACGGGTCTTTCATTATCAAAAACACCAATTTTTGTGGATGTACTACCTGGGTTAATAACAAGAATTCGATTTACAGACAATGTTGCTACCTCCACTAATAAATTTAAAAGGAAGTGGAAACCTCATAAGAGGTAACCACGCCTTTTGTAAAAGTTATATATGAATGATTAGCGACGGCTAATAATATCGTGACCGTTGCGTAAGTAAGTGCTACGAGAATTTTTCAAGCTTGCAATGCGCTCTTCAGCTAGACGATCTGCCGCTACATAAGTTGCTATGCCATCGCGTTTTGAAATTTCGATTACTTTTGCAATTGTGTCATAAATAGACTCAACACGTTTTAGTGCACGTTCTCTATTGTATCCATATAATTCGTCTGCTACGTTAATTACGCCACCTGCATTAATTACATAATCTGGTGCGTATACAATACCCATTTCATGAATGATGTCACCGTGACGATTTTCTTTTAATTGGTTATTTGCAGAACCTGCGATTACTTTTGCTTTAAGTTGTGGAATAGTTTCATCATTAACTGTTGCGCCTAATGCACATGGTGCGTAAATATCGCATTCAACACCGTAAATTTCATTTGGTTCAACTGCTGATGCACCGAATTCTTCTACAGCACGTTGTACAGCTTCTTTATTAATATCTGTAACGATTAATTTTGCTCCTTCAGCGTGTAAATGTTTGCATAGGTGATATGCTACGTTACCAACGCCTTGAACAGCAATTACTTTTCCTTCTAAATTATCAGTACCGAAAGCTTCTTTTGCAGCTGCTTTCATACCACGGTAAACACCGTATGCAGTTACTGGAGATGGGTTACCAGAAGAACCGAATGATGGTGAGATACCTGTTACAAAGTCAGTTTCTTCATGGATAATATCCATATCATCTACTGTTGTACCAACATCTTCAGCTGTAATGTAACGTCCGTTTAGTCCTTGGATATAACGTCCTAGTGCACGGAACATTGCTTCGCTCTTATCTTTACGAGGATCACCGATAATTACTGTTTTCGCACCACCTAAGTTTAAACCAGCTGCTGCGTTTTTGTATGTCATCCCTTTTGCAAGACGCAATGCATCTTCAATCGCCGCTTCTTCAGAATCATATGTCCACATTCTTGTTCCACCAAGAGCCGGTCCAAGTGTTGTATCATGAATTGCAATAATTGCTTTTAAACCAGATTCTTTATCTTGACAAAATACTACTTGCTCATAATCATATTTTTCTAAGTATTCGAAGATTTCTAATGTCATTGTCGTTTCCCCCTAATGTTTTACCCTTTTTGGTTTATTTTGAAGCAGTCGCAACTGCCAATGCTAATGAATATACTTTTGTTTCTGCTGAATCAGCACGAGATGTTAAAACAATCGGTGCTTTTGCGCCAGCAATCATTGCTCCTACTTTTGCATCCGCAAAGTATACGAGTGATTTATATAGCACATTTCCAGCTTCAATCGTTGGGACGAGTAAAATATCTGCCTTACCTGCTACATCACTTACTATGCCTTTATGCTCTGCTGCAATTTGTGATACTGCATTATCTAAAGCAAGTGGTCCATCAACGATACAATCTTTAATTTGTCCGCGGCGATTCATTTGTGTTAACATCGCTGCATCAATTGTCGCCTGCATCGCTGGATTCACAACTTCTACTGCTGCGATTGGTGCCACTTTGGGCAAGTCGATTCCTATTGCCTGGGCAACTTCTACAGTATTTTGTATAATAGCAGCTTTTTGTGTTACGTCAGGTGCGATGTTCATCGCTGCATCTGTAACGAAAATAAGACGGTCGTAATTTTGAACTTCAAATGCTGCTACATGTGAAAGTACGCTACCTTTACGTAGGCCCCACTCTTTGTTTAACACAGCCTTCAAAATATTCGCTGTTGGGATGTTCCCCTTCATAAGCACATCTGCTTCACCATTTCTCACAGCTTTAACAGAAAGTTCTGCAGCTTCAGCACTAGACATTGCTGCAATCACTTCAACATGTTCTGAAGTTTGTAAACCATGTTCTTGTAGCATCCCCATTATTTTTTCTTGATTTCCATATAGACGAAATTGAGCTAGCTGTAATTTAATTGCTTTCGCTACAGCTTCAATTACTTCATGATCTTCAGCTACTGCTACAGCCACAGTTTTTTTAGGCTTTCCTGCTGCTTGATCAATTAAGTATTCTAACTTCATATTTTGTAATCAACCCTTTCCGTCGTCCCTCGTCTATTTATAAAGCAAATACCGTGCCAACTTTTAAAAGTGGTCTTACCAATAATGAAAACGCATTCAAAATGCAGTAAAATCAATACTTTGGAAAATGACGAAAGATTCTGTCTTATTTTGTCACTTTTTGTATACCATGCAATAAATTGCACGGTACGCAATTTATTGCATGCTATTTTTTGCATGGTCATACTTTTCTAGCTTGTAATATAAATTTCGAACGGAAATTCCTAACGCTTTTGCAGTTTGTGTTTTATTCCCATCAAATCTCTCCAAATATTCATAAATAATATTCCCTTCAAACTCTGTCACTAAATGTTCAAGTGGCTTTTCTTCTAATTCAGGTAATAAATGAGATTGCTTTGACTCCACCTGCTCTTCATTATGTAATGGCGGTAAATGGTGTACATCAATATAGGTCTCGTTATAATTCATAAAGATAATAGCTCTCCCCAGAATATTTTCAAGTTCCCTCACATTCCCTGGCCATTCGTATGATTGTAAATATAAAATGGCTGAATCAGTGAGCCCTTCTACATTACGACCGTAATCTTGATTAATTTTTTGAATCAATCTGTCCGCAATTGTCGGTATATCTCCTTTACGTTGACGAAGAGATGGAATTTGAATTGGGATTTTATTTAATCGATAATATAAATCTTCCCTAAACTTCCCTTCTAGAATAGCCTTTTCTAAATTCACATGTGTCGCTGCAATTACTCGAACATTAATAGGTATCGCTTTCGTTCCACCAACTTTTACAATTTCTTTTTCCTGCAATACACGAAGGAGTTTCGCTTGTGTATTTGCAGACAACTCCCCTATTTCATCTAAAAAAATACTACCGTTATTCGCTTCCTCAAAGAACCCACGTTTCCCGCCTCTTTTCGCTCCAGAAAACGCCCCTTCCTCATAACCAAATAATTCACTTTCTAACAACGTCTCCGAAATGGCCGCACAGTTTACACGGACGAACTTATTGTATTTTCGATTACTTCCATTATGGATTGCATGTGCAAACAATTCTTTACCAGTCCCAGATTCCCCGCGTAACAGTACTGTTGCTGGTGTATTCGCTCCTAGCTTCGCCTGTTCGATAGCTGCCGTTGTTTCATCTGAATTTCCGACAATATCATCAAATGAATATTTCGCTTCTAATGTGCGAATAATTTGCCTTGCTCTATTCAATTCATTTGTTAATTTTTGAATTTCCGACACGTCACGGATAACACCGACGCTTCCTTTCAATATTCCATCCACAATAACTGGTGCTACGTTTACAATTACATCTCGCTTTTTTTGCCCAATCTTCATATGTATTCCGCGCACCGCACGACGCGTTCGAAGTACTTTCATATGCATACTTTCGCCTTCTACAATATCAGTTGTAGCAGGCTTCCCAATAATATCTTCTTCTGTTAAACCCGTTAATTTCGTATATGCTGGGTTAATGACTAAACCTCTTCCTTTTTCATCCACAACCGAAATCGCTTCTTCAGATGAGTTAATAATTGCCTCTAATAGTGTTTGAATTTCTTTTAAGTCTGTAACTTCTTCCGCAAGATCTACAACTTCTGTTATATCTTTAAAAATTGCAAATGCCCCTTGTACCTCTCCTCCTTCTTTTAATATTGGAATACGCGTTGTAATAATTTTCTTTCCATTCTCTAATGTCAGTTCATAATTTACTTCTATTTGTTTCGTACGTATAATGCGAAGTAATTTACTAGTTGGAATAACTTCTAAAATATACTTTCCTATCGCCTCTTCTTTTTTATATCCGATAATACGCTCTGCACTTTTATTAAAAAGACGAACTTGTCCCTCTCGATCAATTACAATCATGCCGTCATGTGTAGAATTTAAAATTAATTCTCCTTGTTGCGTCTGTTCCTCTAACCGCCCAATTAGCCCTTCCTTCTCATGCGCTAATCCTGTAACAATTTTTGCGATATCACCTGGTATAAGAAGAGTGTCTTTTTTCTTTTTTTCTAATAAAACTTTATGTACATCATCTTCACCTGTCATATCAAATATTACATCGATATGCATAGAAAGAAATGGAGTTACACTTTCTCCAATTGCAATCCCGTATTCCTTAGCAATTTGTAGTCCTTTTGCCAACGGATTTATATCAATAATCCCTATAATTTGAAATATATTCGAACTTTGTAACAGATTCAGCAGCGCGCTCCCGCCTTCACCTGCACCAACAATTAATACTTTTTGTTTCATATATTACACTTCCTCTCGAAGTAACTCTGCAAATTTTTTCACACCCTTATCTTACTCGTTCAGCACCCTCTTGACAAACCCCCTTTCCGTATAACATCATTAAAATATACGAAATAATCTGAAAAGGAGCGTTATGTATGCAGCGTTACGTTGCTCTACTATTAGCACTCATCCCTATTTCATTAGCTGTGTTTGGTATAAAGTTAATGAGAGATACTGTATTCGGGATTCTATTTCCACCAATTTCCATACTATGGTTACAATTTTTAATCGGCGCTCTCTGCTTCGCGCTCGGGTTTTATATCTTTGGTGGCTTCGTCTTGCACCGAGATCGCAAACGAAATAAAGTACAAGCTCGCTTTAGAAGATAGGAATGCCCCACTATTTATAAATAAAAAAATGAGACCGTTACACGCGGTCTCATTTTTTTATTGGCAATAACGTTCTTGCCGTTTCAGGGTAATCAGTAATAATCGCCGATATATTCATATCAAAATATTTACGCATAAGCGTTTCTTCATTAATTGTATAAGGTCGAACTTCTACACCACTTTCCATCGTTAGTTCGGCAATAGCATCTTGAAGATAACGATAATTCGGATGTACTGCTGTAGCCCCCATTTTTTTCGCGTATGCCCACGGACTATGCAAACCTTCGCGATATAAAATTGCTGTTTGAATATCAGGAGCCATCATATGGCACCGTTTCATACTGTAGTGATTAAACGAAGAAAATATAACACGATCCTCTAGACTAAATTTCCGTACAAGCGTTATAACTTCTTCCTCTAAACCTCTGTATGGAATTTTATTATTTTTAAGTTCAATATTAAGTAGCAAACTCGTTTGTTCAAGCCATTCTAATACCTCTTCTAAAAGTGGTATTTTACAAAAACCTACTTTATCACCAAATTTATAACTTGCATCTAACTTGCATAAGTCCTCATATACATAATTCCGAACCGCACCTTTTCCATTTGTTGTCCGGTCCACCGTTTCATCGTGAATGACGACAACTTTTCCATCTTTCGTTAATTGAACATCAAGTTCAATTCCATCTGCTCTAAAAGACTCAGCTGCTTCAAATGAAATCATTGTATTTTCTGGGTACGTTCCAGCCGCACCACGATGTGCAAATATAAGAGTCATCCTCACTCCCCCAATCTTATGCTATACTATACGAAAAAGGAGGTACTTCTATGAGACCATTACAAATCTCTCCAGATACTGCAGTCCGCTTATCAAAAGCACTAGGTGTTCCACTTGAACAACTCATGCATATGCCGCAGCACATTTTAATTCAAAAACTAGTTGAATTAGAAAAACAAAATAAAGACGAAGAATAATACAGTCCTGTTTTTTGCAGGACTTTTTATTATTTTCTATTATATCACGGATGCCTTTCCTACTAAAATCCTTTAACAGATGTACTACGATGTGATTTAGCCGTTCCTTCATCATTTAATAATGAATCACATCTTTTCTTTTTTGTTACACGTCATAAAGAAAGCAGACCATTTATTTATAAGTCCCCATTGCGTCCTAAAAACACGATCATAAAAAACTAGAAGCCCTTTATATTGTTTTTTATTGAACGTGCGGAGCATCCCCTGATTCGTATAGTTCTTTCGCTTTTTCCTCCCCGAATGTAGTTAAAATATAATGTTGCTCTTCTAACGTATCCATTGCTCTAGTTGCTTTACAAACGCTATCTTCTTGAGCATCTGAGAAATAATTGTGATCTTCTACAATTTTACTAAAATCTTTTTTCGCCCATCTATCAGCAATTGCTAAAAGTTCATTTTTCTTCGCAAAGCTACTCTTATTTATAATTTCTTTTAATTTTTTAGTATTACTTTGAATCATTGGGATAGAGCCCGATTTTCGTTCTGCCACCACTTTTTGATGAGTCATGCGATGCATCGCTGTAATGACTTCGCTTTCAGTAGAATTTTCAGTAACATACACATCAACAAAGACCCCATCTACCTCTCTACCTACTATTGTTTGGTCTTCTTTTTTATCTATTTGAGCACTCACTTCTTTATCTACGGGATTATCTGCAAGTTCTAACATTCCAAATGTAACTGCAATAGCAAGAACTCCCATAGCTGCTACTATTCCTAGCCAAGTTAAAATTTTATTTTCCATTCCCCTTCTCCCTATCTATATCTATTTTATTGCCTTATAAAAAACTCACTTACATGTAATATTACTAAAAATAGGTTTTATTTTCCATACTATCAAATAATCTCTTTTTCTCAACAAAATAAAAAGACCAACGAATTATAACATTCATTGGTCTTTAAATAAAAAGTTCATTGGTTTTAAATTTGATAGCGAGTATCAATTTCAAGAATTATTAAGCTTTACTAAAGCTTAAATCCCTTACTACTTTTACTCTCAACTAGCTTTATGTTCAAGTCTCAGCTTATCCGCAACCATTGCGATAAACTCAGAATTCGTAGGTTTTGCTTTTGACATGGATACTGTATAACCGAATAAGGACGAAATAGAATCAATATTCCCACGGCTCCAAGCTACTTCAATTGCGTGACGAATTGCGCGCTCCACACGGCTTGCTGTTGTATTATATTTCTTTGCGATATCTGGATACAATACTTTCGTAATCGATCCTAATAATTCGATATCATTGTATACCATGGAGATTGCTTCTCGTAAATACATATATCCTTTAATATGAGCGGGTACACCAATTTCATGAATGATACTCGTAATACTCGCATCTAAGTTTTTCGGTTTTCCATCTACTGTTGTGGCTGATCGGAATGATGGTAGTGGACGCTTAATCATAGTGTTTGCTTTACCACTCACTTGACGAATATGACTCGTTAAATTCTCCATATCAAATGGTTTTAATATGAAATATGAGGCACCTAAGTCAACTGCTTTTTTCGTCACATCTTCTTGGCCAAATGCTGTCAACATAATTACGCTAGGCTGTTTTAACCTTTCAATATGTCGCATTTTCTCCAATACAGCTAAACCATCTAAGTGTGGCATAATAATGTCTAAAACGAGTACATCAGGTTGCTTATCTGTTAATAAGTTTAAACACTCTTGACCATTATAAGCAGTACCGATTACTTCCATATCATCTTGAGCGGCTACATAGCTCTCTAACATTGATACTAGTTCTTTATTATCATCCACAAGACATACTTTAATTTTCTCCACAGCTTTTCCTCCCTTACCGAATCGATTCTCCGACATGTGTATCCTTCTAGGCTACATGAATTGTTCGACAATTGTGTGAAAATTCCCTTTTAAAGTTTCTTACTTTCCGATAAAATCACAAAAAAATATGTTTATCGTTCATTTATTCCCTTTCGCAACACATTCCATCATAGAAATACAACGAAACGTTCAACCCTTTCCTTTTATTTTACAACAAAAAACACCTCTTGCGGAGCTTTTACAAAATTTCAACGAATTTTTCAACAGAAAAAGCGAGCTAATAATATATATTAGCTCGCTTTTTTCTCTTGATCATAAATATTAATTCCAGCTTGATGTAACATCCATTCAATATGAACACCATATCCTGATGTTGGATCATTTACAAATACATGCGTAACAGCACCAATTACTTTTCCATTTTGTACAATTGGACTTCCGCTCATTCCTTGTACGATACCGCCCGTTTTCGCTAATAGACGTTTATCTGTTACTTTTATTACCATACCCTTTGTGGCTGGGAATTTTTGCTGCACTGTACTAACAACTTCAATATCAAACGCTTCTACTTTATCTTGATCAATAACTGTTAATATTTTTGCCGGTCCTTCTTTTACTTGATGAGATAATGCGATAGGCATTGCTTTATCCATTATACCGTTTTTCATATTCGTATTTAATTTTCCAAAAATACCATATGGACTATTAATTGTAATATTGCCAATCACTTCACGGTCTGGTGAGAATCTTGCTAATTTCTCCCCTGGATTCCCATGACTACCTCTTTCAATTGATGTAACTGTCGAGCGCATAATTTGTCCATCTTCGACTTGAATCGGCTTTTTCGTATCATTATCAGAAATAACATGACCAAGTGCCCCATATTTCATAGAATCTGGATGAACAAATGTCATCGTTCCAATTCCAGCTGCCGAATCACGGATATACAAGCCAATTCGATAAGACGATTCACCGTTGTCTTTTTGTGGAGTTAGCTTCGTACGAATATATTTTCCATCTCTTAACAATACAAGATTAAGCGGTTCACCTGTTTCTCCACTATTATGAATAAACGGTGCTACATCACTCATTCTTTCAATTGTTTTACCATTAATTTCAGTAATCATATCTCCAATTTGTACACCTGCTGTTTCACCAGGAGATATTTTACCTTTTTCAGTTTGAATTAAATGATGGCCTACAACAAGTACACCTTTTGTATTTAATTTCACACCAATTGATTGTCCACCTGGAATCACTTTAAAATCTTTTAACACTTTCACATTTACTTTTTTCACTGGAAAACCAGCAAGCTGAAATACCATATCAGCTTCACCATTTTGATGAGAATTTACCATAAGTCCTTGTTTTTGTTCATTCGAACTCACTGTAAATACATGACGATTTGTGGATGAAGCTTTGAAAACTGGTAATGATGATATTTCTGATTGTTGTCCTTCAAAAACAACAAGTTGTTTCGGTGATGAAATAAACGTTCGAAGCGGTTTAAAACATCCAATAAAAACTAAAGAAACAAGGAGACAAAGACCTATTATTTTTCGAAATTTTTCTAATTTCAACTTGTTCACTCTCCTCGCTCCTACCCCACATTCAGCCTCTTGGCTTCACTTTTTAATCTCTCCTTGCAGTGCTTTATTTATAACCGGAAGAATTAAGAAATCGTCATTTGAGAAAAAAAGCTATCCATTACTGGATAGCCTCTGCTGTCTGTTTAAAATGATGCGCTTGCGTAAGTAATTCTTTCGCATGCTCTGTCGTTAAATCTGTGATTTCCACACCAGAAATCATTCGAGCTATTTCTGTTACTTTATCCTCCATAGTTAAAACAGTAACTGATGTAATTGTCCGATCATTCGCTACTTGTTTTCGAATAAATAAATGTGAATCTGCCATTGAAGCTACTTGAGGTAAGTGCGTAATACAAAGTACTTGCGAGTTTACTGATACTCGATAAATTTTTTCCGCAATAGCCTGTGCGACCCGGCCACTTACACCCGTATCCACTTCATCAAAAATAACAGATGCAACCCCTTGATGCTTAGAAAAAATGCTTTTTAAAGCTAAAATGATACGAGATAACTCTCCGCCAGAAGCAACCTTTGAAAGTGGTTTTAGCGGCTCTCCTGGGTTCGTTGAAATATAAAATTCCACATGATCGTAACCATCCGCCGTAAGTCTTACCGGCGCACCTTCCACAAGGGGCTCTTCTGCATTTCCTTCTCTCTTCATAATTCTCACTTCAAATTTCGTTTTTTCCATATATAATTCTTTTAATTCCTGATGAATTGCATTTGTAAGGTGTTCTGCAAGCTCATGACGCATATTACTTAACAACGTTGCTTCTTTCATAATAACACTTTCTAATTCCTTCAACTGTTTCTTCGTCGTTTCAATATGAACGTCTTTATTTTCAATGGTAAAAATTTCCTGTTCAATTTTATCAGCATACGCTAAAATCTCTTCTACATTATTTCCATATTTTCTCTTTAGCATACGAATTTCATTCAAACGTGTTTCAATTTCATCTAAACGATTTGGATCATATTCCATCATATCGAGCTTTTCCCTCAGTTGATAGGCAACCTCTTCTAATAAGTAATAGCTATTTGCAATTGAATCATGATTCTCTTGATACACTTCATCTAAATGTGTAATACTTTCCATTTGCCCCATTGCACTTCTTACATTATCTAATCCTTGTCCGTCGGCACTTAAAGAACGATATGCATCACCTAACGCTTTATAAATCTTTTCAAAATTAGAAATTTGCAATCGTTCCTCAGTTAATTCATTTTCTTCATCCATCTTTAAATCCGCCTTGCGAATTTCCTCGTGCTGAAATTGAATTAAATCTAAGCGATGTGCCATTTGTTGCTCATTTTCACTTAACGATTTCAATTGTTTTTTTAATTTTTCATAGTCAGCGTATACGTTTTGATATATGTCTAATTGTTTAACGATTCGATCCCCATCAAAGTGATCAAGCATAAACAGATGTCGTTCTTCATTCATTAAATCTTGCGTTTCGTGTTGTCCATGAATATCAACAAGTGTTTTCCCAATTTCTTTTAATATGCTAAGTGTAACAAGCTTCCCATTTACACGACATACACTCTTCCCGTTCGCAGCAATATCACGCTTTAAAATAATCATACCATCTTCTATTTCTATATCTAACTCTTCTGCCTTTTCAATACATGGATGCTTCTCATCTTCAACATAAAATAGCCCTTCAATCTCAGCCTTTTCTGTTCCATATCGAACAAATTCTGCTGACCCACGGCCACCTACAAGTAAACTAATTGCATCAATAATAATCGATTTTCCGGCCCCTGTTTCACCGCTTAAAACCGTTAAACCTTTTTGAAAAGAAATATTTAATGCTTCAATAATAGCAAAGTTTCTAATCGATAATTCCGATAACAATGCCCCATTCACCTCGTTATAAAATAATCCCTTACTAAAGGATTTTCTCAGTTCTTCATTCAAATAATCATGCTATATATTTGTATGTATATACTCTTCTAACCCGCTTCATTGTACCAAACATTTGTTTTACGGGTCAATCCATCTATTTTTTAACTTTATGCAAACAAAATATTATATTACAATTGAAAATTCATATTTTTAACCAATAAAAATATCTTGTTCACTTTCCACTTTACGATGGAAAGCAAACAAGATTTTTTGTTACAACATATTTAAGAAACGATCAGAGACAACACCTGTATCGTCAGGTGTACGGCAAATAATTAAGCAAGTATCATCACCACAGATGGTTCCGATGATCTCATCCCACTCTAAATGATCAATAAGTGCTCCAAGTGAATGAGCGTTACCAGGCAATGTTTTTAGCACAAGCATATGTCCTGCCGTGTCTAATTTTACAAATGAATCCACTAGATTTCGTTTTAATTTTTGTAACGGGTTAAATCGTTGATCTGCTGGCAAGCTATATTTATAGCGCCCATCATGTAATGGCACCTTCACTAAGTGCAGTTCTTTAATATCGCGCGATACTGTTGCTTGCGTTACATTAAATCCCTCATTACGTAAAATATCAACTAATTCATCTTGTGTTTCAATTTCTTTGTTTGCAATAATTTCCCTGATTTTAATATGGCGCTGACCTTTATTCATACATTT
Organism: Bacillus sp. RB3; assembly: GCF_030164735.1. NCBI lineage: Bacteria > Bacillati > Bacillota > Bacilli > Caryophanales > Bacillaceae > Bacillus > Bacillus sp. RB3. Next base: position 30,488 of record NZ_JASNGE010000005.1, on the reverse strand, counting down.
GCACCTCACACTATCTCTTACCATAGTTTAAACATTGGTATACTTCACTTATTTATGTTAACTTATAATTCGTTTCTTGTACACAATTGTTTTTACAATCATTATACAATTACAGCAAAAAGAGGAACAACATATGTTATTCCCCTTTCCCTTTTTGTTTTAGAACGTCATGCGCTTCTGTAACAACTTGCTCTATAGAAATCGGAGAATGATTTTCGCCATTCTCACGTTCACCATGCCATTTCAGATGAATTAAAAATTCAATATTACCATCCCCACCCGTAATTGGTGAGAATGTTAAACCTTCCACATCATAGCCTTCTTTTAAAGCAAACTCGACAATCATTTCTACAACAGCTTCATGTACTTTTCTATCACGAACGATACCTTTTTTCCCAACTTGCTCTCTTCCAGCTTCAAACTGCGGTTTAATTAACGCTGCTACATCTCCGTTAGGCATAAGCATTGTTTTTAAAACTGGCAGTATAAGCTTTAATGATATAAATGAAACATCAATACTTGCAAATTGAGGTAAACCACGTTCTAAGTCTGCTGGTGTCACGTAACGGAAGTTTGTTCGTTCCATTACAACAACACGCTCATCTTGACGTAATTTCCACGCTAGTTGATTGTATCCTACATCTAATGCATAAGATAATTTCGCTCCATTTTGAAGCGCGCAATCTGTAAAGCCACCAGTTGATGAACCAATATCTATCATAACTTTATCTTGTAAATCAAGATGAAATGTCTCTAATGCCTTTTCAAGTTTATAACCACCACGACTTACATACGGCATAACTTGTCCCTTCACCGTAATCTCAGTATCTTGCGAGATTTTCTCTCCTGGCTTATCAAGTCTCATCTCATTTGCATATACGAGTCCGGCCATAATGGCGCGCTTTGCTTTCTCACGCGTTTCTATAAGTCCTCGCTCTACTAATAGTACATCTACTCTTTCTTTTTTTACGCTCATTTGTTACGCCCTTTTTTGTTTTGATGGAATCATTGTATGAATACGGTCTACAACAGCATCTGTCGTTAAACCAATTTCTTCTAATAATTTTGTTACACTTCCGTGCTCTATGAAGCGGTCTGGAATACCCATTCGTTCAACTAATGCACTATGGTAACCATTTTCAGATGCAAATTCAACTACTCCTGTTCCAAAACCACCGATTAAACAAGCTTCTTCAATCGTTAAAATCGGTATATTCTTTCCTAGAAGATCATGTAAATATGCTTCATCCATTGGTTTAATAAAGCGAGCATTCACTACTTTCACTGAAACCCCAGCTTTTTCAAGACGCTCAGCTGCTTCCATTGCCATTGGTATTGTCGTACCAAACGTTAAAATAGCTGCTTGTGTCCCCTCTTTTAACGTCTCCCACGTACCGATTGGAATCGCCTTTAATTCTTTATCCATATGAACGCCAAGTCCATTACCGCGAGCATAACGCAATGCGATTGGTCCATCTTCATATTGCATCGCCGTATAAACTAAATGTTGCCCTTCATTTTCATCTTTCGGCATCATAAGCACCATATTCGGCAAGTGACGTAAGAATGAGATATCAAATACGCCTTGATGCGTTTCACCATCTGCTCCTACTAATCCCGAGCGATCTATTCCGATGAAAACATTTAAATTTTGGCGGCATATATCATGAACAACTTGGTCATATGCTCTTTGTAAAAATGTTGAATAAATCGCTAAGAATGGCTTCATTCCTTGCGTTGCCATACCTGCTGCCATTGTTGTAGCATGCTGTTCTGCAATACCTACATCAATCATACGATCTGGGAATTCTTTTTGGAATTTCTCAAGTTTTGATCCAACAGGCATTGCAGGTGTAATTGCTACGATACGCTCATCCGCTCTCGCTAGCTTAAGTACTGTTTCACTAACGACAGCACTCCATGCTGGTGCAACTTCTTTCGGCTTAACGAAGTCACCTGATTCAATTTTATAAGGTCCTGTTCCATGCCAAGTTCCAATAACGTCACTCTCAGCCGGTTTATAACCTTTTCCTTTTTTCGTAATAACGTGAACAAGCACTGGGCCTTTTGTTTTCTTTGCATATTGCAACGTTTCGAATAACTTTTCATAATCATGCCCATCGACTGGACCTAAATATGTAAAGCCTAACTCTTCGAAAAAGACACCAGATACTAGTAAATATTTAAGACTATCTTTTATTTTCTCTGCTGTCGCAGCCACTTTCCCGCCAACTGCTGGGATTTTCTTTAATATATACTCTAATTCATCTTTTACCCAGTGATATTTTCCTGCGGTACGTAAACGACCGAGCACATTATGAAGCGCACCAACGTTTGGTGCAATTGACATTTCATTATCATTCAAAATAACAATCATGTCTGTTTTTTCATGTCCAATATGGTTCAATGCCTCTAAAGCCATTCCGCCTGTTAAAGCACCATCTCCAATAATTGGTATAACATATTCTTTCGTTTTCTTTAAATCACGTGCCAGAGCCATTCCCATTGCAGCCGATAACGAAGTCGAGCTATGACCAGTTTCCCATACATCGTGCTCACTCTCGCAACGTTTCGGGAAACCACATAGACCTTGATATTGCCTTAATGTACCAAACTCTTTCGCACGTCCAGTTAAAATTTTATGTACATAGGATTGATGTCCTACATCCCATAAAAATTTATCTTGCGGGCTATCAAATAATTTGTGCAGAGCAATTGTGAGTTCTACTACACCTAAATTAGGTGCAATATGTCCACCTGTTTGAGAGAGCTCTTCAATTAAAAACTTACGAATATCCTCACTCAATCCCTCTAGTTCACTGATAGACATATCTTTCAAAAAACTAGGGTTTTGAATTTGCGTTAGATCCACATGGATCACTCACTTTCATTTCATAATCTGTCAACATGTCAAATATTATAAAAAACATTTACACAAAACAAGAAATTCTCTTTTCTATTTTTCGTCTTGTCCCGCTATTAACCAGTCTATTGCGCCCTAATCCTATTATAAACCATATTTCTTTAGGCGATGAAAAAAATAGCCGCTAACACGAAGTGATAACGGCAATGTAATCTACATATATTTTTGCCAATAACAAGAAAAGAAAAACCTTTTCCTACATTTATATCATAAAATGATGAATGACTCAACAAATGAAAACGCTGTTATATTAGTTATTACGTTTTGCAATCAAATCACAAATAGATAGTAAATATTCATCTTGTAATTGCAAGGAACTAATCGCACCTTTTGCTTCTGCAATTGTTTCTTCTAAAATATCCTTTGCTCTATCTACAGTAAACAACGTTGTATATGTGCTCTTTTCATTAGAAAGATCGCTACCAATCGGTTTTCCAATCTCTTCTTCAGTTCCTTCGACATCTAAAATATCATCTCGAATTTGGAAAGCTAGACCGATATATTTGGCAAACGTAAGCAACTTTTCTTCTTGCTCTTCTGTCGCATCAGAAAGTATCGCACCCGCAAGTACAGCAAATTCAAGCAGTTTTCCGGTCTTATGTTTATGGATGTACTCCAATTCATCAATCGTAAGGCGTTTCCCTTCAGCTTCCATATCTGCCACTTGTCCGCCAACCATTCCTTCTGGTCCTGCTGCTTTTGCAAGTTCAAGTACAAGTCTTACTTTTTTTTCGGCAGAAATTTCTTTTTGCTCATATGCCATAATAACTTGAAAAGCATACGTCAATAAGCCATCTCCTGCTAAAACTGCCATCGCTTCACCAAATACTTTGTGATTTGTGGGCTTTCCTCTTCTTAAATCATCATCATCCATACAAGGTAAATCATCATGAACTAATGAATATGTATGAATCATTTCAAGAGCACAAGCTGCACCTACTCCAAGATTTCTTTCTTTCCCAAACGCTTGTAATGTTGCAAACAAAAGTAACGGGCGGAGACGTTTTCCACCCGCTTCCAAAGAATATGCCATCGCTTCACGAAGTACATTTGGACATTGTAATTCATTTGCATAGCTTACAAGTTTTTCTTCTACGAAAGTTTTACTTTCTTTCAAAAAAGTATCAAAAGCAATCGTCACTATGCTTCATCTCCTAAAGCAGTAAACGGTTCAAGCTCTCCATCTTCCCCAAGAATAACTGCCATTTGTTCTTGTACATTCTTCAGCTTCTCATCACAAAGCTTAGATAATTCCATACCTTCTTTAAAATAAGAAATCGCTTCTTCTAAAGGTACGTCACCTTGTTCTAGCTTAGAAACAAGATGCTCAAGTTGCGAAATTGCCTCTTCAAAGCTTAATTTATTTTCCATTATTCAATTCACGCTCCTCTATGCCTGATACGCTACAATCTAGTATTCCATCTTGTAATTGAACTGAAACAGCATCTCCAAGGCTTACATCTTTCACACTTTTTAACACTTGCTTCTCTTCATCATATACAAGCCCGTACCCTCTCATCATTACTTTAAGCGGACTTAACGCTTCAAGTTTTTGAGCAGCTCTTACAAAGGCAAATTCTTTCGTTTGAAGTAACGTTTGCATTTCACGTTGTAATTGCTTTTGCAACGTTTCAACAGCTACCTTCGTTTGCATAATTTTTTGAGATGGGTGGTGCTTCTCTAAATAAAATGAAAGTTGCTTTAACTGATTCACCTTTTTATCAATATAGCGCTCTTTCGCTAAAACAAGCTGTTCTAGCGCTCTATCTAATTGCTCTTCCTTTTGCTCATATACTTGTCTTGGATAACGGAACGCATACGATTTTTGCAACACTTGTAGTTTTTCTTCTTTTTTATGTACTAACTCTCTCATTGCTCTTTGCAATCTCAGAGTTCTTTGTAATACCTTTTCTTGTAACTCTATAATGTTAGGTGCTGCCAGCTCAGCTGCTGCAGTCGGTGTTGGCGCGCGTAAATCTGCAACAAAATCTGCGATTGTAAAATCCGTTTCATGGCCTACTGCCGAAATAATAGGAATTTCACTCTTAAAGATTGCTCTTGCAACCATTTCCTCATTGAAAGCCCATAATTCCTCAATAGAACCTCCACCACGACCAACGATTAGTACATCTATCTCTCCCATTTCATTCGCTGTACGAATCGCTTGTACAATCGAGGGAGCCGCTGACTCCCCTTGTACAAGTACCGGAAATACAATAACATTCCCAATTGGATAACGACGTTTAATCGTTGTTATAATATCACGAATCGCTGCTCCTGTTGGCGACGTAATCACACCTATTGTTTTAGCGTAAGGAGGAATCGCTTTTTTATAAACTTGAGAAAAAAGTCCTTCTTCTTCTAAACGAACTTTTAACTGTTCGTACGCTAAATGTAAATTCCCGACTCCGTCAGGCTGCATGTCTTGAATATAAATTTGATAAGAACCACTCGCCTCGTAAACAGAGATTTTCCCTTTCACGAGTACCTTCATCCCATTTTCAGGTTTGAATTTAATATTACGATTATGGCCCGCAAACATAACCGCTGCGATTCTTGCATTTTCATCTTTCAATGTAAAATACATGTGGCCACGGCTATGATTTTTAAAGTTGGAAATTTCACCTTTTAACCAAACAGACTGCAAATGCGGATCATATTCTATTTTTGTTTTTATATAGCGTGTTAACGCTGTAACGGTTAAATATTGCTTCTCCATTTCTCTCTCCTCATAGCCGACTCAAATTATTTACAAACGACACCTGCACGTTTGGCAGATTCAACAGTATTATGAAGAAGCATTGTGATTGTCATTGGACCAACACCCTTTGGCACAGGTGTAATGTAACCCGCAACATCTAACACGTTGTCAAAGTCAACATCACCACAAAGTTTTCCTGTTTCTAAACGGTTAACACCAACGTCAATTACAACCGCTCCTTCTTTAATATAATCCGCTGTTATCATTTTAGGTCGTCCAACAGCTACGATTAAAATATCAGCTAACTTCGATAACTCTTTCATATTTTGCGTCTTAGAATGACAATATGTTACAGTGGCATTTTCATTTAAAAACAATTGTCCCACTGGTTTACCGACAATATTACTTCTTCCAATTACTACTACATGTTTTCCAGAAATATCAAGATTTGTTTCTTTTACTAATTCTACAATACCATGCGGTGTACATGGAAGGAATGTATCTTGTCCCGTCATCATACGTCCCACGCTGATTGGGTGAAATCCGTCTACATCCTTTTCTGGTGAAATTCTTTCAATGATAGCTTTTTCTTCAATATGTTTTGGTAAAGGTAATTGCACTAATATGCCATTAATACGGTCATCGCCATTTAAGCGATCGATTTCAGCAAGCAAACGTTCCTCAGTAATTGTTTCAGGAAGTTCAATTAGCTCTGAGTAAATCCCTACTTGTTCACAGCCTTTTTCTTTTCCTTTCACATAAGAACGAGATGCTGGATCTTCTCCAACTAAAATAACTGCTAATCCTGGTACAATACCTTGCTCTTTCAACTTCACAACTTCTTCTGTTAATTGTGCTCGTTTTTTCTCCGCAACTTCATTTCCTTTGATGATTACTGCTACCATTTTAAGATTCCCCCTTAAAGAATTTACAGTGTATCTTTTATATTAGATAAAACGCCGTTAATAAAACGACGAGATTCCTCATCCCCAAATGTTTTTGCAATTTCAATTGCTTCGTTAATTGTTACGTTGTGTGGAATTTCTTCCATGTACTTCATTTCATACACAGCTACACGTAAAATACTGCGATCAACAATACTAATACGCTCAAGCTTCCACTTTTTTAAGTTTTGACGAATCGCTTCATCGATTGCTTCTTTATTTTCTACAAAACCTACTACAAGTGACTCTAGAAACTCATTTGTTTCTTCGCCTTCATCCAGCGTGTTTTCCACTGCTACTTTCGGTTCTAATTCACCTGTAATATCCATTTGGTATAATGCTTGCATTGCTCTTTCTCTAGCCGTCCTACGTTTCATTGTAACTCTCCTTTATGCTTCAAGTCTTTCCTTATACTTTGTTATATTATTATAATTTATAAGCCGTCAATTCACTTACTCTTACAGTTTTCATTGATTTTCCAACCTTATAATACAATGATAATAACACAATTTATCGTTTCACACACGGGTTACAAGGCTGAAAAATAATAAAAAGATTAACTTCAAGTTCCATATCTTATCACAATGTACGTTTTTTGGAAAAACGACACATTTTCTTGTTTATTTCTTATTTTTTGAAATAGTATAATAATTAGAGGGTTGTAATTTGTGAAGAAATGAAACGATAAAAAAGATGCCTATGTTACTAGGCACCTTTTCATTCTTACACTGGTTCGATTTCTGTTTTTTGTGTTTCGAATGTTACGCCAACGATGTGAACATTCACTTCTTTTGGCTCAAGTCCTGTCATTGTAAAGAGTGCTTGGCGAATATTGTCTTGAATCTTTTGTGCAACAACTGGAATTGCTACACCAAAATACATTACAACATAAAGGTCAACGATAATATCTTCGTTTGCTAATTCAACCTTTACACCTTTACCATGATTTTTCTTACCTAACTTCTCAACAACATCTGTAGCAAAATTACCGCGCATTGCCGCTACACCTTCTACTTCAGCAGCTGCAATACCTGCAATTACTTCAATTACTTCTGGTGCAATTTCTACTTTACCAAGAGTTGTATCTTGACCCATATCTAACATATGTTCAGCCATGAAAAAAACCTCCTTTAATGTATCACTGCGTCACAAGTTCATGCTCTTCCAAAAATTTCGTATTAAACTCACCTTTTACAAAATCAGGATGATCTAGCAATTGCAAATGGAACGGGATTGTTGTATGTACGCCTTCAATGACAAATTCACTAAGTGCGCGCTTCATTTTTGCAATTGCCTCTTCACGTGTTTTTCCGTGAACAATTAATTTAGCAACCATCGAATCATAGAAAGGTGGGATTGAATATCCCGGATATACAGCTGAATCGACGCGAATACCAAATCCTCCTGGTGGTAAGTACATTTCTACTTTACCTGGAGATGGCATAAATTTTTTGGCAGGGTTTTCCGCATTAATTCGACATTCAATTGCCCAACCATTAAATTGTACTTCTTCTTGCTGTAACGATAACTTTTCTCCTGAAGCAACAAGAATTTGCTCTTTAATTAAGTCCATTCCCGTTACCATTTCAGTAACCGGATGCTCAACCTGAATTCTCGTATTCATCTCCATGAAATAAAAGGTTTTCGTTTTATATTCATAAATAAACTCAACCGTACCAGCACCTGTATAATCAACCGCTACCGCCGCTTTAACTGCCGCTTCACCCATCTGCTTGCGAATATCTTCATCAAGTGCAGGTGATGGACTTTCTTCTAGTAGTTTTTGCAAACGGCGCTGAATTGTACAATCACGCTCTCCTAAATGAATGGCATTTCCGTGTGTATCTGCCATTATTTGAATCTCAACATGGCGGAAATCTTCAACGTACTTTTCTAAGTATACACCAGGGTTCCCAAAAGCGGTACTAGCTTCTTGCTGTGTAATTTGAATTCCTTTTATAAGCTCTTCTTCATGGCGTGCAACACGAATACCTTTTCCGCCGCCACCTGCAGTCGCTTTAATAATAACTGGATATCCAATTTGATTAGCAAGCTCGATCGCTTCTTCGGTATTTTTAATAATCCCTTGTGAACCTGGTACAATCGGAACCCCTGCTTCTTTCATTGTATCACGAGCAACGTCTTTTGTGCCCATCTTTGAAATAGCTTCTGGACTTGGACCGATAAAAATCAAGTTACATTCACGGCATAATTCTGCGAAATCTGCATTCTCTGCTAAAAACCCGTATCCCGGATGAATAGCATCGCAGCCTGTTAACTTCGCAACGCTAATAATGTTCGTCAAATTTAAATAGCTTTCTTTCGAAATCGTTGGTCCTACACAATACGCCTCGTCTGCAATCTGTACGTGAAGTGACTCTTTATCTGCTTCTGAATAAATTGCAACTGTTTCAATATCCATTTCTTTACAAGCACGAATAATTCGTACAGCAATTTCCCCACGATTGGCTATTAATACTTTTTTTATCATCACAAAGACTCCCTTATTACGCTTTTACAAGAAATAGCGGTTGTCCATACTCAACAAGCTGTCCGTTATTAACAAGAATTTCAACAATTTCGCCCTCTACATCAGCATCAATTTCGTTAAATAACTTCATAGCCTCGACAATACACACGATAGAATCTTTCGATACTCTATCCCCAACACTTACATATGGAGGTGTATCAGGCGAAGAAGAAGAATAGAATGTACCTACCATCGGTGATGTGATTTTATGTAGGTTTTCATTTTGAACAGCCTTCTTCTCTTCTTGTTTTGGCGCTTCTGCTTGTGCTGCTGCTACTTTCGTTTCAACTTCAACAGGCGCTACTGGTTGCATAGCTTGTTTTGCTGCAGGTGCTTGCACAGCAACAACTTCATTACCACGCTTTTTCATTTTGATTGTTGTACCGTCTTTTTTGTATTCAAATTCATCAATATTAGAGCTATCAATTAATTTAATTAATTCGCGAACTTCTTGAATTTTAAACATGTAAAATCCACTCCCATACTCTTGTTTGTCCCGTTTTTACAGATTCTCGTCACGAAAACTAGATTGACTGTAAAAATACGATGTATTCTATTAGAAAATATATTTCATTAACTAATAGAAATATTTACTATTTCCATCTTACGATAAATTTTTTAAACATTCCAATTTATATTTCTTTATAATAAATCGAAACTCCTGTAAAAATATTATTCCAATAAAAATTTAATACCTAGTAATAATACCAAGTTTCACACGAAATTGGCAAGACCACTTCTTAAAAAACATTCACTACTTTTTCAAAACGTTACACAGCAAACATGCCATTCCCTCTTCACTCTTCACCACACCTATAGTCAATAACATATTTTTACCAAATATTTTTTTTTGTTTACACACCGTTCATCATTCCTTCATATAAGAATAGTATGTTCAAAGTGTAGAAAATATATTGTGTCGAGGTGTGGAAATATGATATGGCTCATTCTCTTTTTACCTGCTGTAATCGTTTGGGCATGCGTTCTTTGCATCCACGTCAAATCCGGAAAAAGTAATCATCAGTACCATGAACCATTAATCTTTTACTCACAACGTGTTTCTCCATTCCGAGCTGAACATAATAAAAATAATTACAAAGACGCAATAGAAAAAAGCTATCGAAAATGATAGCTTTTTTCTATTCACACGTACTTGCATACTCTTTTTACTATTTGCATACCCTTTGCTTAGTAAAAGATAATAATCCGTAGGGAAATCCCTACGGATTAAAGTTTCACTTATTTCGCTGGTGGATCAAATTTCACACCTACATCTTTTGATCCGCCTTCACTTCTTACAAGTTGAATAATTTTATTTGCTTCTTTCTGTGAATGTTTTGCCGCTTTAACCGTTACTCTAATATCAGTACCATCAGCTCTTACAAGAGCATCTGGATATCCTCCTTGAGATTTAATTACTGTCTCAAGTAATTCTTGCTTCGTTTCCATTGTCGTAATGGCATCAAAATTTTCTTTCGCTTTATTCTTTTCTGTTGCTGAAGCTTTTGTTGAACTCATCACTTCTTGTAATTTTGCTTTTTGTTCACTACGCTGATCTTCCATTTGCATACGTAAAGCTGTGAAATTCTCATCACTTGATTGAACTGATACATTGCCCTCTTTTTTACTTGTTTCTTTTTTTGCATTTTCTTTTTTGTCTGTTTCTTTATTTGTTGTTTCTTTGCTTGTATTTTCTTTTTTCGGAGTTTCTTTAGGCGCTTCGTTTGTTACTGCTTTATCAGTACCTTGTTTTTCTTGTCCAATCTTTTCACCTGTTGCTGGCGATGCTGTATTCATTTTGTCAGGAGTTGTCACGTAATACACAGATAGTACAACAACTAAACTTAACATCGTTAATAACCAAACTGTTTGTTTTTTTAACACTTTATTTCCTCCCTATCAATTTTTCGGTGAAACTGAAACGCGATGGGCCGGTACATCTAGCAGCCTTATCACAGCTTCTTTTACCATTGCTTTAACTTGTATATTATCCACTCCCTTTGCTACGACAAGAACACCACGTACTTTCGGCTTCTCTGTTCGTAAAACAACAGGAGTTTCTTTATCCCCTTCACGTATAATGACAGTCTTTTCATCAAGAGACTCGTCCTCTACTTCTCTCTTACCGCCTGTTTTATCTGTTTCACCTGTTGTTTGTGAGCGTTTCACTGTATTTTTTTCTAAAATTTTTTCTTCAGATGAATCTAAATTCACTTTAATCGTTACGTCTTTTACTCCTGCTATTTCTTCTAAAGCAGTTTTTAATTCTTGTTCATACGCTTTTTCATATTTTTCTACATTTGACATACTATCATTACTTTTTTGTCCGAAAGTTGGTACGTCTTTTTCTTGGTTTTGAGTTTTTTGTTCTTTAAATACAGGTACTTCTTCTTTTTTACTTGAAAAGAGACTACTAGAAAACATAAGCAAAATTCCAAGTATGAGTAGGACAAGTAAAAACTTAGGTGTTACCTTTTTACCCTTCTCGTTACTTTCTTTTTGATCCCCATTCAATAAGTTTCGAAAAAATGAGAACTTCGAATTTTTATCTTTATTGTCCATTTACTCTACCTGTCCTCCCTTCCATTTGAACTTGGATTTGTTTACCCTCTAGTTGCCACCTGCTTGAAAAGAAATCTTTCATTTCTACATTCGTTTCTTCCACTTTTTTTGGAGGCTCTTTCGTGTTAATTTCAATTGGCTTTACTGTTTCGATTGCATCATTTTTACTACGTTCTTTTTCTTTCAACGTCACAACAACAGATTGAATATCTTTCGCTGACTTTACTTCTTCTATATTTTCTGCTGCGACTATTTGTATTTCAGAGACAGCCATACCATACTTTTTCTCAAACTCTTTTCCTACTTCTTTTTTCATTTTGGTAGCCATCTCTTCTAAACTATATGCACGTGTTAGAGCTTGTATTTCTTTTTTCTTCGAATCTATTGAATTTTTTACAGATCCTTCTGCTACGTACTTTTCTTCATTAAAATTTGCAATTACTTCATTTACATCTGTCTGCAATAGTTTAAAAAGGGGTGTTAAAATTAATACGACTAACAAAAGACTTACAACAAATTTAACGTATTTTTGCAAATTCGAATTTGGAAGAATAAGATGAAGCATTGTCGCTAAGAGCAAAAAAACGATAATATTTCTGATCCACTCTGTAACAAATTGCATACTCTTCACCTCCTACCGCATCATAAGTGTAATATTCCCCGCAGCAATAATAATTGTAATACTTAAAAAGAACATAAATGATACGATAGCTAAGCAAGCAAATACGTAAATGATGCTTCTTCCAATAATGTCTAAACATTGAATAATTGCTCCGCCGCCAACCGGTTGTAATACTGCTGCTGCGAATTTATAAATAAATGCAATACAGAAAATTTGAATCGCAGGAAAAGCAACAATTAAGCATAAAATGACGAGCCCAATAATTCCGACTGTGTTTTTCAATAATCCTGATGCGCTAATAACAGTATCTGCCGCTTCCGTAAACATCCTTCCAACTACTGGAATGAAGTTTCCTGTTACAAATTTAGCAGTTTTCACAGCTATGCCATCAGCAACGGCTGTCGCTGTTCCTTGTACAGATAATACCCCTAAAAAAATCGTTAAGAAGATACCGATAATCCCAACGCTAACGTTTTGCAGAAGCTTGGACAATTTTGTAACTTTATATTGATCACTCATTGTACTTACAATACTTAATATCGTTGCCAGTAATAAAAGCGGTAGAACGATATAATTCATAAGAAGCCCGCTTGTATTCATTAAGAAAATGATAATCGGATGAAAGAAAGATACAGATACAACCCCGCCACCAGTCGCTATAAGCGCCAATAAAATTGGCAATAGCGCTAATATGAAATCTACCATTGTTTGTATCGTTTCTCTTGCATATGTCATAACGACATAAAAACTATTTAAAGCAAAAATAATAAGTACCATATATACAACAGCATCAGCAATTTTACTTACACTACTTTTTGAAAAAGCGGATTGCAGTGATTGCAACAATGCACTAAAGATTGTGAGCATAATGAGTGTGCCAAGCAGTTTTCCATTAGCTGCAAGCTCATGAAATAAATATTTTAATAACCCTATCATCCACTCTTTTAGAGAGAATTCTTTTTCTCCCTTTACAAACTCCATAAAACTCCCTTTTTGACTCTCTGGCAAATAGCCACCATATTTTGTAACAAGCCCGTCCCAAAATTGCTTCACATCTTCAATTCCGAGCTTATCCAATTGTTGATCAACGACGTTTGTTTCTACAGGAGAAGCTTGTACAACAACCGGTAAAGAAAAGAAAAGGAAGCAAGCAAATAGCAGCTTAGCTCCAAACCTCCTCAACATTCACTCCCCCTTATCCCGTCGGTAAAAATCCGAGAATAGTTTCAATTACAACCGTCAAAATAGGAATTGCCATAACGAGAATTAAGATTTTCCCAGCAAGTTCAATTTTCGAAGCGATGGCACCTTGACCAGCATCTTTTGTAATTTGAGCTCCAAACTCGGCAATATAAGCAATTCCAATAATTTTTAGTAACGTTTCCACGTAGACGTTGCTAACTTTCGCTTCACTCGCTACTCTCTCAATCATTTGTAAAATAGAATGAATTTGATCGATTAAAATAAGAAACATCACGCTACCTACGAACACAATAAATAAAGATGTAATACTAGATTTATGCTGGTTCAAAACAGCAGCTAAAAACGTAGCAACGAGGCCTAATCCGACAATTTGTATAATTTCGATTCGAACCGCCTCCTTTACTGGAAGAGAAAGACACTTTTAATCTTGTCGAATAGCGTATTAATTAAAAATGCAACATGAAATAAAATGACGACAAAACCGACAAGGATAACCCAATTTGCAATATCCTCACGCTTCAATTCTTTTAGTACAGTATGAATGAAAGCTAAAACAATGCCGATTCCGGCGATTTGAAATATTAATCCAACATCAATGGACATCGCCTTTCTCCCCCCTATAGCAGTAAAATTACAATAAGTAGCCCTGCTAGTACCCCTAAGCTCTTAATCATTTTTTCGTATTGCAGTTGTAAAGCTTTCGCTTCCTCTTCTTCTCTCTCCAAATGTGTAATACATAAGCGAATATGTTTTTGTTGTGATTCACGATCATGTTGCCCTAGCGTTTCACCAAATTGCTGCAGTATTTCATACTCGGTTTGTTGAAAAGCCGTCAACTTCCAATTCTCTTTCAAACTATCTATCCAAGCTTCCCTTACTGTTTGTTCTCCACTTTCTAGTTTTTTAGCGAAACTTTGAAATATCCAATTTAATGGCTTTGGCATTTGTTTAACTAATCGCTCGGCAGCCTCAGATAAAGGTGTGTGTCCATACATAATTTCTGCCTCTAATGATTGAAGTGCTGATTTTAATAACCTAAGTTGCCTCGGTCTCTCACTGTATCTTTTAGCGTACGAAAACCCGAAAAAGGTGCTGACCGCAACGATTAACACTGCACCAAATATTTTCACCATACGCCCTCAGCCTTTCTATTTGATAACACTGGTTTTCCATATTTATCTTTCACCTGCATAACCGTTCCTGGACCCCTCGCTTTTGACAACTCCACAAACCTATCAAATATACCAAGCTCTAGCACTGCCTTGAGCGATGGACGTCTCACAACATCCTCATAGGAAAATCCGTGTGCGCTTATAAAAAGCTGGACACCTGCATGCACTGCCTCCATAATTGCTTCACTATCTTCTTTACGGCCAATTTCATCTACGATCAAAATATCAGGACTCATAGAACGAATCATCATCATCATTCCTTCTGCCTTTGGACATGCGTCTAACACATCGACTCGGGTACCAAAATCATATTGCGGGATCCCTTTCACACAACCAGCAATTTCTGACCGTTCATCAACGATCCCCACTTTACAGGAAGGAATTTCCGAAGCACTTACCCCTTGACTCATGCAACGTGCTACATCTCTTAAGAGTGTCGTTTTTCCCGTTTGGGGAGGGCCAATTACCATCGTGTTTAACCACCTTTTTTCATACAAATATGGCAAAAGCGGTTCAGCAATCCCTTTTTTTTGACGAGCAATACGAATATTAAAGGAAGAGACATCACGAATCATTTTCACTGCGCTTTTTTCTGTAATGACTTTTCCTGCTAACCCGATTCTATGCCCTCCGCGAAGCGTCACATACCCACGTTTTAATTCCTCTTCCATCGTATAAATTGAGAATTGACTTAACTTATTCAATAAGTAAATAGCATCCTCTGCAGTAGTGATATAGTCATAAAAAAACACCTTTCCGTGTGCAATACACTCTAGCGGCCTTCCAATTCGAACACGAATTTCCTCTAAAGCATCGTATTGCTTACATTCTTCAATTAAGTACTTCATCGTTTTTGGTAAAACTTCTAATACCTCTTTCATCGGCTTCTCCCCACTATACTCGACTTACTATTTCAGTAATGCGATAAAAATACAGCAAATTCCAAGCGCTAGAAAAAAGAGCTTCAAGAAAGAAATTTCACTTGCTACACTCGCTATCCCAATTGTCATTGTTAAAATTAATACGGTAGGTCCAACAAACGCCAACATACCATTTATAAACAACGCTTTCTTCGCATCATTCACATAAAGCATAAGCAAAGCAGCAAATATCTCCGCACTACCTGAAAATAATCGAAGTGCCCCCATAACAAGCACGGATGTTTCCATTGCCGCTAGCCACTGTTTCATTCTTCCACCTTCTCCCGTAACAGTTACTAACTTCGTATTCTAAAAAAGAATATATTTGTACAACCATATGCAGAGGTTGTCTATTTCAGAAGTAAAAACATAATTTTTCTCTAAATTCTGAATTACAATCTGAATATTCATATTATTTCATGGTATATTATGGTATATTTAGTTTAAAAGAGGTTTAAACCATGCAGCACGTCACTTTATTACCACTAGATTTATGCTATACAAATGTGATTTTCGAGCTATCAAGTGATCCACATATAAAAAATGCATTGGGGATAACGGTAGAAAACATCGAAGACACGAAAACATTTCTTCTTTTCGCAATAGACGAAGAGCGTCAAAAGAAATCCTTATCGAGAATGATTGTGAATGAAGAAAATGAAATAATTGGCCTCACCACACTTAAACATATTAATAATGAGAAAAAGCAATCTCACATTGGTAGTTGGCTCGGCTATCCGTACTGGGGAAAAGGCTATAACGAGGCTGCTAAAAAAGAAATCTTTAAAATCGCCTTTTTAGACTTACAACTTTCCTACGTATTTGCTGGTGCTAAAACGAATAATATCCGCTCTTTAAAAGCACAAGAAAAACTACCTTATATTTCATTGCATGTGGAAAACAAGTTTCCAGACGAACACGCTGCACTAGAGAAAGAAGTAAAGTCACCTTGCTCTTTGCATGTCGTGTCACGTGAAAATTTTTTAAATTGGTTGAAATTACAGAATGAGGGGGAAAAATATGAAGGCATTGAAAGTTAGTTTAACCGTTGTAGTAGAATTAGCTCTTATTTATCTTTTTTCATTATTGGTCGGTTGGTCATTTATAGAGACCTTTTTCCTTGGTAGTTTAGCAATATTTGCAATTATGTGGTTAATTATTATGAGTAACCATAGAAATAACATTACAGATCACGCAATAAGTAAAACATTAACTGGCGTTGAGACTGGCGAAATAAAACCATTTCAAATTGTTTTGACTCCATCTATTATGGGTACTCTTTCACTTGTTTTAGTCAGTTTTATAATAACAGCTATTTACTATCTACCCTATTTCCTATAAAAAAAGCACTCGTGAATTATCACGAGTGCTTTTCTATTATGCACGAGAAACGTATTTACCTTCACCAGTGTTGATGATAAGCATTTCGCCTTCGTTAATGAAGATTGGTACTTGTACAACCAGACCAGTTTCTAATGTAGCTGGTTTTGTTACGTTAGAAGCAGTATCACCTTTAATACCAGGCTCTGTTTCTGTAACTTGTAATTCAACTGTGTTTGGAAGTTCAACACCAAGTACTTCGCCTTGGTAAGTCATGATTGCTACTTCCATGTTTTCTTTTAGGAATTTAAGCTCGCGCTCGATTTGTTTTTCACCAAGTTCGATTTGCTCATAAGTTCCGTTATCCATAAATACGTGAGCCTCACCGCTTGCGTATAAGTATTGCATACGACGGTTTTCGATGTGTGCTTTTTCTACTTTCTCACCTGCACGGAATGTTTTCTCTTGAACAGAACCTGTGCGAAGATTACGTAGTTTAGAACGAACGAATGCAGCACCTTTACCTGGCTTTACGTGTTGGAAATCAAGTACTTGCCAAAGGGCATTGTCCACTGAAATTGTTAAACCTGTACGAAAATCGTTTACTGAAATCATGTAAAAAAATCCTCCTGTGTATTACAAAATAATAAGTTCTTTTGGTGATTTCGTAATTACTTCATTACCTTCACTTGTCACAATGATATCATCTTCAATACGTACGCCGCCAATACCTGGAATATAAATACCTGGTTCTACTGTTACAGCCATACCTGGTTCAAGTACTGTATGAGAACGGAACGCTAAACCTGGTGCTTCATGGATTTCAAGACCTATTCCATGACCAGTAGAGTGTCCAAAGTATTCACCATATCCTTTTTCCGTTATGTAGTCACGCGTTAGCGCATCAGCCTCGCGACCTGTTAAACCAGCTTTAATACCGTTCACACCACGTAGTTGTGCTTCTAAAACGATATTATAAATTTCTTTTAATTTATCAGATGGTTCACCGACTGCAATCGTACGAGTAATATCAGAGCAATATCCTTTGTAATAAGCGCCGAAGTCTAATGTAACGAAATCTCCTGTTTCTATCACTTTTTCAGATGCCACGCCGTGCGGTAATGCCGAACGAAGACCTGAAGCAACGATAATATCAAACGAAGAAGATGTTGCTCCTTGTTTTCTCATGAAAAATTCAAGTTCATTTGACACTTCAATTTCAGATACTCCCGGGCGAATGAATGATAGAATATGCTCAAAGGCAGCATCTGCAATCTGTGCAGCTTCCTTTAATATCTTAATCTCTGAATCAGTCTTTATCAAGCGTAACTTTTCTACAAGTCCAGAAGTCGGGATAAATTCAGCATCAATCGCTTCCTTATGCACTGAATAAGAACTATATGTAAGAGTATCTTGCTCAAAACCAAGTTTTTGAATTCCAAGCTCTTTCACTTGCTTTGCCACTTCATCAATGATCAATCCTGCGTGCTGTACAACCTCATATCCAACCGCTTGTTTACTTGCCTGCTCGACGTAACGGAAATCTGTAATAAATTGAGCACAATCTTTTGAAATAAGAACAACGCCTGCTGTTCCTGTGAAGTTAGCCATATATCTACGACTATGTTCATTTGTTAACAAAATACCGTCAATACCAGCCTCATCAAATGCACTTCGTAATCTTTCAATTTTCTCCATTACTTTATGCCTCCCTCAATTTCTCCATTAATGCAAATAACGCTAACTTATAGCCATAAAAACCAAATCCTACAATTTGACCTGCACAAACAGCTGCCGTCACAGATTCATGACGGAACGATTCACGCTGATGAATGTTAGAAATATGTACTTCAATAACAGGAATCGAAATGCTCGCAATGGCATCACGAATCGCATAGCTATAATGCGTAAATGCTCCCGGATTTAAAATGATCCCTTCATATATATCTTCCGCTTCATGAATAATGTCGATAATGGCACCTTCATGATTCGATTGGAAACATTCTAACTCCACTCCCATTGTTTCTGCTTCTTGCTTCATATCTGCTTCAAGTGTCGTTAGCGTGCCCTTTCCATATACATTTACCTCACGAACACCGAGGCGATTTAGGTTAGGACCGTTTACGAGGAGTAACTTTTTCATATTCTTAAAACTCCTTAATATTAAATATCTATACAATATTTTAACATAGGAGTTACTTATTTGAATAGTTCGTCTTCTCTTACCCTTCTTGTTCTGCTTTATTGCTATTTACTGCGTAAGAAACAGAATATGCTATAAACACACCATACAATATAAAAATACATATTGTCGTCACAATTGTCTCTTTTGGTAAATGGAGCGCACTTTTAATAACAGGAGCCATTAAACCCATCCCCAAAAACAGTAGTGCCCACCAAAATAGCCCATAAATAATTCCCGCTATAATCCCTTCAAACTTTGCAAAAAATGCTTTATACAAAAAGGCAATCAAAATTGAAAGAAGTCCCATACACACTATTCCGAACACATTGCCCCATACACCCTCTTTCCAACTTCCAAACGCAAATGGTAAAAGGAAATAATTCGGGCCCGCCTCCGTGAATGAAAATATATGAAGGAAATACCATATCCCGCCCCAAAAGATTCCACCAAACAAACCAATCTGCACAAAATTCCTTGTTCCTAATTGTTCTTGACTCACATCGACACCTCCGCTCAATAGTATGCCCGAAACTATTTTGAAGCATGTTTAAATCCTGCGAAATTTGTCTATAAAAAGAATAAGAAATGTCCGACTCTCATAACATTTTCCCTTGTCATCTACTTGTATTTGCCGATAAAATAAAGGAAACTCGGTGATTGTCTTATTTCAAAACGACAGAACCCAGTATGACAATTGCCTCTTTTTCTACATAAGAGAGAAACAAATACAGGTTGGTGTTAACATGGCAGAAGATTCAAAACAAATATATGGCGGGCAAGCGGTCATAGAAGGAGTTATGTTTGGCGGTAGAGAATATACTGTTACAGCGGTTCGTCGTAAAGATAAATCGATTGAATTTTATCGATTACCACGCGTTCGTAATAAAGTACTATCTACCCTAAAAAAAATTCCATTTTTACGAGGGATTGCCGCTATTGTGGATGCAAGTGCGAATGGAGCAAAGCATTTAAACTTCGCTTCAGAACGATTTGACGTCCACCCAGAAGATGATGAACAAATTGCAAATAAAAAAGAAGAACAATCAAAATTAACGATGGTATTAGGAGTTGCAGCTGTTGGCGTTTTATCTTTTATATTCGGTAAAGTCATTTTCACAGCAGTTCCTGCACTATTAGCTGAATTAACAAGACCGATTTTCCCGTCTCATACTGGGCAAATCATTGTCGAAAGTGTCATTAAGCTCATGCTATTATTGAGCTATATATACTTTATTTCTTTAACCCCACTTATTAAGCGGGTATTTCAGTATCACGGTGCAGAGCATAAGGTAATCAATGCTTACGAGAATAACCTTCCTCTGACTTTAGAAAACGTTCAAAAGCAAACTCGTCTCCATTATAGATGTGGCAGTAGCTTTATTATATTTACAGTCATTATTGGAATGTTCGTTTATTTCCTAGTCCCTACAGATCCTCTTTGGGCACGAGTTATAAACCGAATTTTATTAATTCCAGTTGTACTTGGTATTTCTTTTGAAGTATTACAATTTACAAATCGATTACGAGATATTCCCGTATTACGCGTACTTGGATATCCTGGATTATGGCTACAACTATTAACAACGAAAGAACCAACAGATGATCAAGTGGAAGTAGCAATTGCATCGTTTGAAGAATTATTACGTTTAGAGAACAAACAATAATTATTTAAAAATGGTGTTCAACTCCTTTCCTCATCGTTAATATACTAATTTTAATATACGTTTTTAGGAGGTGTCCCTTATGAACGGTCGTTCGTTTACTTTCGCTATATTTGTGCTTATTATCGGATTGGCAATATTCGGCCTTGTTTCATCTGTTATTACAAATCCCATGGGTGTATTAAGAAATATTGGGTACATGTTACTTGTTGTTGGTATCTTTTACTTGCTATACAAGATGTTTACAAATTCCAGTGGTTCTGCAAATTCACAAAGCTCATATAAGCGTGCGGCAAAACAATCGAACCGCAAACATGGGAAACAAAATGTAGCACCCCTAGGCAATTCTTTCTTTAAGTCAAATACTTCTAATGACAAAAGTAAAAAAGGGAATTCTTCCACTTTGAAACGAAAAAGAAAACAGTCTCATTTAACTGTCATTGAAGGCAAAAAAAGCAAAAAGAAAGACCGTGCTTCCTTTTAGGAAATACGGTCTTTTTTTATACTTTGAAGCACTTCTTTTAAACTTTTCTCTCTCATACTTTCAATTCGAAGATGATGATTTTCAAATGGTAAATTCCGTGTCACATCATTAGGTACCACAACGCACGTTAATCCCGCTGCAACTGCTGCTCTCAATCCATTTAATGAATCTTCAAATACAACAGCTTCAGACGGCTTAATTCCTAATTCTTCTATTGCAACTCGATAAAGAGCTGGATCTGGTTTTACCTTCTCAACATCTTCTCTCGTTTTAATTACTTCAAAATATTCTCGAATTTGTAGCTCTTCTAAAAAATGAATAACCCATTCTCTAGAAGAACTAGAAGCTAGTGCGATTTTTAATCCCATTTCTTTCGCTTCTTCTAAATATTCTTTTACCCCGTCACGAGCTTCTGGTATTCTCATTTTCTCTTTATGTAAAGTTGCCACTTTTTCTTTTAATGCACTTTTGTTAAACTTCTCTTTTAATTGATCATTTAAATATGTATAAAGTACCTCATCTGTTGTTCCAATGCATTTCGCAAATTCCTCTAAAGGTAGTTCCCCGCCGTATTCACGAACAGCATCTCTGAAAGAGTGAAACCATATCGTTTCTGTGTCCACAATTAATCCATCAAAATCAAAAATAATTGCTTTCATAATTCTCCCATCCTTTTCGAATTGAAATAAAAAAGGAAACGCCATACGTTCCCCTTAATTACTTTTCTCTTCATTTGCTCTTTGAACACCACGAAGTGTTTCCACTCGGTCTGCATCTTGTTCAAAGTATTCCACTAAATCACCAATGCGATCAATTGCTTCCCAACTTAAATGATGTTCGATTCCTTCTACATCATTGTAAATTTTACTTTCATCCACACCGATAATACGCATAAATTGTTCTAGCAAGTCATGACGATATACGAGACGTTCTCCGATTTTTTTACCTTTTGTTGTTAATACAAGCCCTCTATATTTTTCATAAATTAGATATTCATCTTTGTCTAATTTTTGCACCATTTTTGTTACAGAGGATGGATGTACACTAAGCGCTTCAGCAATATCAGATACGCGGGCGTAACCCTTTTCATCAATCAACAAATAAATTTGTTCAATATAATCTTCCATACTAGGGGTAGGCATCGGTTTCCTCCATCCAAGTTCATTTTGCTTATTCCGTACGAAGCAATCAATAAAATGATACACCAGAAAGAATAACGTGACAAGTTGAAAACGAGCCTAAATATATAAAACAAAAAAGAATCTGTATTTGCATACAGACCGCCCTTAAGTAAAATATTGTATTTCTGCATTAGGAAAAAACTCATTTATATAACCTCTTATCGTTTCTTCCAATACTGCTGCATCATCCTTTTTATATACATATTTTCCGATGGTTTTGGAAAACGATGCTGAATCAATTCAAGCGTTAAATTTGGTATCGTCATATCTTTGTCGCTCAAATAGTTTACGGTTCCTTCTTCCCATTCTTCATGCATTTAAATTGGCGCAACTATAAAACCAAGTGGATATTCAAGTGCCTTTCGTTCAAAGTAAACGAGCTTTGGCATAAATGGTCTCATATGCTTTTCGCCCTCTCGTTAGTATGGGGGACATTAAAGTTTCCCCCCAGTAACTTGCGTTGCAAGTTACTGGGGGTTATAATTTGGATAACAGCTACCTTGCAACGCAAGTTACCTGAGTAAAAGGTGGTGAAATCATGCACAGCCAAATGTTAAAAGGTGTACTAGAAGGTTGCATCCTATACATCATTTCACAAGAAGAAGTGTACGGATATGAACTGAGCACAAAATTAAATAAACATGGCTTTACATTCGTAAGCGAAGGAAGCATCTATCCGTTATTATTACGTATGCAAAAAGAAAAATTGATCGAAGGCACATTAAAAGCTTCCTCACTCGGTCCGAAGCGAAAATATTATCACGTAACCGATAAAGGGCTAGAACAACTTGAAGAATTTAAAAAAAGCTGGGGAATGGTTTCTACTACGGTAAATAACTTATTACAGGGGGAGTGATAGGGATGAATGCACAAGACATGATTGAATTGAATAATAAAAAACGTGAGCTTCTAACTTCCGAAAACGAAATTGCTTATGGTGATATGCTAGTATATCTTCGGTTATCTAATGTACCCGAACATCAAGTAGAAGAACTTTTGTTAGAAATATTAGATCATCTTATCGAAGCACAAGTAGAAAATAAAAATGCTTATGACATTTTTGGTGATGACTTACAATCTTATTGTGATGAACTTATATCAGCTTTACCAACCCAAACAAAGTTAGAAAAAACTTCTTTAATTGGATTTTCTGTTAGCTTAATTCTTGCTATACAGTTTGGCATAAATGCAATTATTTCATTTTTTATGTTTCTCTTTGAAAAAAATAATACATTATCAAGTCCGCCTTTTAGCATCCTTGGAACTACTTTGTCTGTTTCAATAATTATACTAGGTATACTATTTATTTTATATTTATTAAAGCGTTACTCCTTTGATCAGAAAATGAATTGGAAAAGAAGAATTCTATTTGGATTCGCATTTGCTACTCCATTTTGTTCCGCTGTATTCTTAAATATTTATTTCCAAAAGCAACCTTATCTCATTTATCATCTAACCTTTTGGCAAAATGCTTTAATCGCTATCCTATTTTACGTTTTATATAAATTACTATATAAAAAATCAAATTTTTAACAGCCCTTCAAAAGGCTGTTTTTTCTTCTGTCTAATTTTACAAATTGAAAAATTTCATAAAGAAAATAAGAAAAATGCAAAATAATTAAAGTTAATTGTTGACGTGATGCTTTTATTATCGGTATCATAAATCTTCGTGAGCAATTATTTTTCGTTATACGATTTTTTTATTATTACTGAATTTTTGAGAGGAGAAATTAGATGTCAGTTAAGAAGAAAACGCAAGTACGCACCGGCAAAATGGTACGTGAACTAATGTTAGCAGACGAAGATGTAAATGCTTCGCTAATTATGGTATATAGTGAAAACGGTGTAAACGCAGAAATTAAAATCGAGGGCTTAACGCCGAAATGTAACGAAGAATTATTTTTGAGCGGAAACGTGGATTGGAACAAGAGTGTTATTTATAAAATTGTTGATTTCACTGGAAACGCTGAAGTTGGTAAAGTTACATTAACAGCGATGAACAAAAACAATGTTTCTCTAGAAATTGAACGCGTTATGTGGAGTAAAGAAAATAAAGAAGCTGCCGAGCAAGAAGAAACACAGGTAGAAGCAGCACCGAAAAAAGAAGTAGTTGTAGAAGCTCCAAAAGCAATTACGCCTGCTCCTAAGCCTGTTACGCGTGTGGAAACACCTGCTATGGCACCTAAGCCTACTCCGGTACCGACACCGAAGCCAGTAAGCGTAGAAGCAGCTGTAGAACTAGTTACTCCAGCGCCTGTGAAAAAAGCAGTCCCTACTCCAGTTACAAAGCAAGAGACAGCACCGGTTGCTCCTGCAAAACCGAAGCAGCCTGCTTTGACTGAAACAAATTCAAAACTACAAGAAAATTATGTTAAACTCGTGAAAAAGACAATTGAAGTTTGTCAAGATTACGAGCTTGGCATCGACATAGATGATTCTATTGAAAGCTTAAAAGAAGAACTACAAAGCCAAGGTATTAGCGTTACATTTGACAAAGAAATTATGGACGTTGTAAGTCGCCTTCGTTCTTTACAAGATAAAGGAATCAAAGTAGAAAAAGTACTTAATTTACTATAAAAAAATAAGAGGTGGCTATCGCCACCTCTTATTTTTTATAATTCCACTCATTACTTTCATACTTTTCTTTCGCTAACGTTTGAACTTCATGTAACTGTTCTTCTGTTAATTCATATGGAACAAGTTCTACATCCAATCCTTTTTCAAAGCCAACTTCAAACGCTTTAATTAACTGTTCTATCGTAAATGTACGGTCTGTTAATTCATTAATTGCTACTGCTTTAGAAGAGAACATACTCTTCATACGTTCCTTCACACGTTCATTTGGGAATAAAAATAGATCATATAGTTCATCTAAATCAATTTCTAATGGAATCGATCCATGCTGTAAAATAACACCTTTTTGACGTGTTTGAGCACTACCAGCAATTTTTCGTCCTTCCACTACAATTTCATACCAAGATGGTGCATCAAAACATACGCCTGAACGTGGATTTTTTAAATTTTCACGATCTGCTTCTGTTTTTGGAACTGCATAATATGCTTCTAACCCTAATGCCTTAAAACCATCTAATAAACCTTGCGAAATAACACGATACGCTTCTGTAACTGTTTTCGGCATATTCGGATGATCTTCAGACACAATAACACTATACGTTAGCTCTTTGTCATGTAGTACACCCCTGCCGCCTGTTTGACGACGAACGAATCCATATTTCTTTTCGTTAACTACATCCATATTAATATCTTTTTCAACACGTTGAAAATACCCAACTGTTAATGTTGGTACTTCCCATTCATAAAAACGAATTGTTGGTGGCATTTTCTTTTCACTTTGCCAATTTAATAAACATTCATCTAACGCCATATTAAATGCCGGTGAACATTGACCAGAGTTAATATAACACCATTTTTCTTTTCCCATCCTGCACCTCATATAACCAATTATTTTTCACATTCTCTAGTCTACCAAATTCGACAAAATTTGTGAAAGAATACGAAATTTCTTCTTATATGCAAATGAATCTGTTGCATAAATACATAAGGGCATTATAATATTGAAAGTAGGATAAGAAAAAAGGGAGCGATAGAATCGTGTCAACAACTTGGATTATTTTATTAGCCGTAATCGTAGCATTTATCGGCTACACTGTATGGATGTACTTCTATCAGAAAAAATTAATTAAAACTCTTACAGAAGAAGAATTTCGCGCTGGCTACCGTAAAGCACAGCTTATCGATATTCGTGAAGCAGACGAATATAACGCAGGGCATATTTTAGGTGCACGTAACATTCCGTTATCACAAATTCGCCTTCGCCATAAAGAACTTCGTCAAGATCAACCTGTTTACTTATATTGCCAAAGCGGATTCCGTACAGGTCGTGCAGCGCAATACTTAAAAAAACAAGGCTACAAAGATTTCTACCAATTACAAGGTGGATTTAAATCTTGGACAGGCAAAATTAAAAAGAAATAATAACATACAAAAAACTAGCTGAATAAATCAGCTAGTTTTTTCATTTCATCTTATTCGCAATGTATAATAAATTCTGCTTGATTACCTTTTCATCGTTCTCTTCTACATTCCGATACAGCAGTTGATATTCAATTCCTTTCTCTTTCCATATAAGCGTAGCAAATTCGTCACCACGTTCATAATCATCTTTATTTTTAAAATAAGCAGACGTTCCATTATTCAGTTTCATTTGTTCTTGAAATCGCTTCTCTTCCACAAGATCCGGAAAACTATAAGGAAAGTTCGCGACATTTAACTCAATATACTCATTTCTACCTGACTCCTTCTGTTTATATTTAATCGTTAAGACAGTGTTCTTTTTCCCAAGCGTTCTTACTTCCCCCTTCACATCACTTGTAATGTCGTACGGTAAAAACGTTGGAACTTTAAACTTCACCGAAAAATATTTTGGAAGTTCCTTTAGCGGAATAGGATCCGTAACACAATCCATAGCTCCTCCTGTTGTTCCCACAAAGTGTTTTTCTTCTTGCATCGTTTGCTGAAACGAACACGAACTAAGCATGAAACTAGAAAACACGAAACAAATGATTCTTTTTTTCAATTTGTTTCCGCCCTTTCATACCGCTCTCTTAACGAACGAAGCGTTGATATTCTCTTCATATTCGCTTTGTCACCAAACTCCACCTTTGAAAACTTTCCACGTTATTCTCACACATTTTGACAACACTTTTTGCAAACAAAAAAGACCCCTATCATTCTTACGCCCAAGTGAAAAGGTTACGCGAATAAAAAGAAGTCTTATTAATACCATAGTTTGTGAAAAGCTTTTCAGGTCAAGATTTTTTCTTTCTTATTATTTTCCCTTTATAATAAGGGAAAGAGGTGATACATATGGCCAATATAAAACAAATTGCTAAAACTGCTGGTGTATCGATATCAACTGTTTCTCGTGTCCTGAATAATCACCCTTACGTAAAAGAAGAAAAGCGTAAGCGTGTTCTAGATGCTGTTGAAGAATTAAACTACGCAAAAAATATAAATGCTGTCCATTTAATAAGAGGGAAAACATATACAATTGGCGTTATGCTTCCTTTCATTAACCTCCCCTACTTCAGTACGATTATTGAAGGAATCGGAAACGAAGCGTTAGCTGCCGGATATCACATTAATTTATGTCAAACGAATTACGATAGCATTGAAGAAATTCGTGTTCTTGAAATGATGAAAATGAAACAATTTGATGGGATGATTATTTGCTCCCGAACGAGCTCTTGGGAACAAATCGAACCTTTTGCAAAATTTGCCCCTATTATTTCATGTGAAAAAATGAAGCATCCCCTCATTTCATCCATCTACGTAGATCATTATGAAGGTTTCCGTCTCGGTACTGCCTATTTACTAAGTAGAGGCCATGAAAAAATCGGAATTTGTTTAGCAAGAAAAACAAGTGTAAATTCCATGGAGCGCGAAAAAGCGTTCGCCGATACACTTCGTAACGAAGGGAAAACGTTGCATCCTGAATGGATTTTCCACCAATGCTATACAATGCAGGACGGAGCACAAATACTCCATCATATTTTAAATATGAAAAATCGTCCAACTGCTATTTTCACAGCGAACGATCAAGTTGCAGCTGGTTTATTAACAGAGGCTCGAAAACATGGTATTCGAGTACCTGAAGACCTTGCTATCCTTGGATTTGATAATCATGAAATTTCAAAGGCATTAGAAATTTCCACAATTGAACATCCCGGTCTCGCAATGGGCTCACATGCTTTTTCTTTATTCCATAAGCAGATCCAAAGCGAGCAAATTGTCGGCAGTGCAAAAGAACTTTCATTCCATTTAATTGAGCGAGAGACTGTCTAAAAAGAGCGTTACCTATAATGCTCTTTTTCAGCTCTTCACCTATTGACATTATATTTTTCATCTCATATAATGAACCTAACGAACGGTAGGTAGGGGATGAAAATGACAGCAAACCGCATTAAAGCTGTAGCACTTTCTCATTTCGCACGCTACGGCTATGAAGGAACTTCATTGGCAAATATTGCTCAAGAAGTTGGGATTAAAAAACCATCGATTTACGCACACTTTAAAGGAAAAGAAGAGCTATATTTCATATGCTTAGAATCTGCTCTTCAAAAAGATTTGCAGAGCTTCACAGGCGATATCGAAAGCTTTTCCAATTCGTCCACTGAAGAATTGCTTTTAAAATTATTAAAAGGGTATGCAAAACGATTTGGTGAAAGTGAAGAATCAATGTTTTGGTTACGAACTTCTTATTTTCCGCCTGATGCATTTCGCGAACAAATTATTAATAAAGCAAATGTACACATTGAAAACGTCGGAAAACTTTTATTCCCTGTATTTAAAAGAGCAAGCGAACAAGATGAGCTGCATAACATTGAAGTAAAAGACGCCTTAGAGGCTTTTCTATGCTTACTCGACGGTCTTATGGTTGAACTATTATACGCAGGTTTAAATCGTTTTGAGACACGTTTAGACGCTTCTTGGAAAGTATTTTGGCGCGGACTTTCAAACTGACGGATTGCCCTTTGCAATGCGTCGTTTTTAAGCCCTTTACCTAACGACTGGTAGGAAGGAGAAATGACATATGGCATGGATTTATGTAATCATCGCTGGTATTATTGAAATCTTTTGGGTGATTGGACTAAAAAAAGCAGAGGCACCACTTGAATGGGCTGGTGTTGCTCTATTAATTACAATTAGTTTCGTCTTATTATTTAGAGCTTATAAAGATTTACCTGTCGGCACTGTATACGCAGTCTTTACAGGAATCGGAGCTGGTGGAATCGTTCTTACAGAGATTTTCATCTTCGGAGAACCTTTCTCTATCGTAAAAGTTTTATTAATCGGTTTAATCTTCTTCGGAGTAATTGGTTTAAAACGAGTAACAGAAGAAAAAGAAGCGAAGGAGGCCGCATAAAATGGCTTGGGTATTTCTAATTCTAGCTGGTATTTGTGAAATTATTGGTGTACTCTTTATGAAAGTAGCCACTGAAAAGAAAGGCTGGGCACCAAAAGTTATTTTAATCGCTAACTTCGGCGTAAGCTTCTTCTTCTTATCTCTTGCGATGAACACATTACCGATGGGAACTGCTTACGCAATTTGGACTGGAATCGGAACTGCTGGAAGTGCACTTCTAGGCATTCTCATTTTCCGAGAATCAGCGGATTGGCGTCGTCTTGCTTTCTTAAGCTGCATTTTATGCGGCGCTGTTGGCTTAAAACTATTAAGCTAACGTGAGGTGAATGTCATGTGGAAAGAACAAGGAAAGAAAATATTAGCATGGATCACACTTTGTATCGTCATTCTATTACAAATAAGTTTTCATATAATAGAATCATTGTTTCATAAAGTATTATCCATTCTCACATTCCTTCCTAACATGACACTTGAAATTATATCGATTGTTTGGTCCATTATCGCCTCCATTGCAATCGTCATTATATGGAGTATCGCCAAACTATGGAATAAGTTATTTAAAAAGGACAGTACTTCTGAAAAAGAGTAACTGTCCTTTTTTATATTCATTCAGACTTTCTGTAGAAGTTAGATGTGATAAGACAAAACAGACCAATTATAACAATACTTATACCAATTCCTTTATGCAAATTAGGAATTGGTGATGGTATATCTGAGTAAAAATTTGCTAATACGAGACCAATTGAAAATAAAAATATCCCTATTCTATATAACCATTTTCTTTTGTTCATCATTCTCCCCTCCTAAAACTTTTTATACACTCCTTTCTTTTGGACATACTACCTAAAAAGGAGTGGATAATATGCAAAATTCCGTACATAAGCAAATTCTATTTTTATTTTTCCTCTTTCTCATTCTCGTTATCGTTTTCAGCTTTATATTACATACTCCAAAAGATGTTGTACCAAGTAATCTCTCTGTTTATAAACTTTTACTTTCCTATTATCGTTATTGAAGAAGGTGCCTTTTTGAAATTTCCCCAAGAAAAAAAGACCAACATTTTTGAACTGAACCCAAAAAATTAGACAAATATATTAAGCAGCTACTAAGGATTGAACTCTGTATTGCACAGGG
>NZ_JASNGE010000049.1:0-24715 GCF_030164735.1 Bacillus sp. RB3 | reverse complement strand
ATTAGCATTATGAATAACGGTTTCCGTGCCTTTACAGATAATTGCTTAAAAGGAATTGAAGCGAATGAAGAGCGCTTAAAAGAGTATGTTGAGAAAAGTGTAGGAATTATTACAGCTGTGAACCCTCATATTGGTTATGAAGCAGCAGCTCGCGTTGCGAAAGAAGCAATCGCGACAGGGCAATCCGTTCGAGAACTTTGTGTGAAAAATGGTGTATTGTCACAAGAGGACTTAGAATTAATTCTAGATCCATTCGAAATGACACACCCAGGGATTGCAGGAGCAATTCTTTTAAAGAAAAATTAAACAAAGAGGGGGGACAAGTCCCTCCTCTTTGTTTACAATATAGGGATGTTATACGTGAATAGAGGTAGGGAGATTATAAGTAAGTATACAGTGGCGTTTAATGGTTCATAGAAACAACATTAAGAGGAGCAGAAATATGATCAACACCACTTTTAAATAAAGAGGATTTATTAAAATATCCTATCATGTTAACAACAAGTTTACATGAATCTTTATAAATAACTATGACCAACCATGAATCAATAGTTGGCCATAATGATCTTAAAGACCCATATCTTTTAATCCAGGACTATGCTCATTTGGTATTTCAGGAAGTTCTGGTACAGGAAAACCTTTTGGCGGGTCAGTTACTGCTAATGTTCCTTTGTTTCTACTTGGTGATTCACCTTGGAATATTTCTCCCATTCTTGTTGGATCTAAACTAAAATTAAATTGTGCGTTATGGAATCCCATGTCTACATACTTTCTGCACTCTGGGTATTTATTAATATCATAGTTGGGCACAGGGAAGAGTTTCCCCCATTCAACACCCAATGTCTCTAAAGCTTTTGCGAAAGCATTTTGATGTGCATTATCACGTACAATTAAAAATGCAAGTGTTTCTCTAAAAGTTTGATTGGAACTCATTTCATAAATTCTAGTTTTTTGAAGTACACCTGTAGATTCAAGTACTACGTTATCTAATAAATCGCTAATTAAGTTTCCATGACTATATACCCAAGAGCCATTCCATGGGTTGCCAGCTGCATCAACAGGCAATGAACTTTGAGCACCTACAATAAAGTGGTGAGGATTTGCATGTTTAACCGCTTCATCAAGTGGTGCTGTGTCAATACCAGCATTTCCTGGCGTAGGTTCACCAGATCCAGTTAATAGTTAATTAATTGTATGTTGTACAAGTTCTACATGGCTTATTTCCTCTAAAAAAACACCTCGAAGTAAATCACGATATTGCTTCTCTTTCCCTCTAAAATTTGAGCTTTGGAAGAAGTATTGCATCATTGTACGCATTTCGCCATAATGCCCACCTAATATTTCTTGTAAAACTTTTGCGGCAGCTGGATCTGGCTTGTCCGGCTTAATAATATTAATCAGTTCTTCTTTATAATAAAACATGAAGTACACCTCTTTTAAGTTAGTTAACATTGTTATCGTGTCCGCTGTTTGGTTACTTAATACTTTAATTCATGTTTTTACCAATTGATTATTATCTCAAAATGCAAAATTTTTGAAAATAACTATTTTAGATGTGAGATGAAAATAGGGGATAGATACTTAGCATTTAATAAAAAAAGATAAGATTACGAAATGTAATCTTATCTTTTCATTAAGAATAATGAATTGTAGCTTCAAGGCTTCAGAATGACTTTTATACAATCATCTTCACGATTATTAAAAATTTGATAACCGTAGCTCGCTTCTTCAAGGGGGATTTTGTGTGTAATAATCTCTTTTGGATCAAATTCTTTATTTGTTATTTTTTTAAATAGTTCTGGCATAAAATGAATGACAGGTGCTTGTCCCATTTTAAGATTAATATTTCTAACCCAAAATGCTCCGAGTGGAAATGCATTATAATTGCCACCATAAACGCCAGTCATTTGAACCGTTCCATATTTTCTTACGGCTTTCGTAGCTATTTGAATAGGGCCGAGAGTTCCGCCTTGTAATTTCAATTTTTGTTCCAGAAATTCTAGTGGCGATTTTTTTCCATCCATCCCCACACAATCAATAACTACATCGGCACCACCATGTGTAATTTCCTTTAAATGTTCTCCCATATCGGGGAATTTTGTAAACTCAAATACCTCAACATTGTTAATCTTTTTTGCATAATTCATCCGATAATCTAAGTAATCCACTGCAATTACACGTTTAGCACCTTGCATCCAAGCAAACTTTTGTGTCATTAATCCAACAGGTCCACAACCAAGGACGATAACAGTATCACCTGGCTTAACGCCTGCGTTTATTACACTCCAATAGGCTGTAGGTAAAACATCTGATAAAAATAGTAGGGATTCATCTTCAAGCTCGCATGATTCCGGTATAACAAATGGAGTAAAATTGCCAAATGGAACTTTTAAATATTCTGCTTGTCCGCCTGGATGATTACCAAATTTCTCCGTATAACCAAAGTATCCACCAGAATCGTAATGAGGATTTGAGTTATCACATTGACTTTCCATTTCATGTTGGCAATAGAAACAATGTCCACAAGAAACGTTGAAGGGGATGACAACACGATCGCCTTTTTTCACTTTAGTGACATCTGGCCCGACTTCTTCAACGATTCCCATTGGTTCATGGCCGATAATGTATCCTTGAGGTAAGGGCATGTTACCTTGATATAAATGTAAATCAGAACCGCAAATAGCGGTTGAAGTAATTCTTACAATAATATCATCTTTTTTCTCTAACCTTGCATCATCAACTTGTTTAACTTGTACTTGATTTGGTCCTTGATAGGTTACAGCTTTCATCTCATATCTCCTTTTGGATTATGTCTCAAAACATAATTTTATTTAATCTCTTGGTGAAATAGAAATCTTTCTTTTATTTACTGAAGGGAATTAGGAAGTATACATAGTGTTGTTATGAAAGTATGTTATATCAGTTATTCTTTCTTATATGTTTTGCCCTACTTTAAGAAAAAAATCAATTTTTATTCATAAACTAATTTCTATAAAAAGGATAATTATTATTTCATAATTTGTAGCATATTAAAAACATCGGAGGTGAAATAAGATGGCAAACAATAATAGTGGAAGTCGTAATGAATTGTTAGTTCGAGGTGCTGAACAAGCTCTTGATCAAATGAAATATGAAATTGCACAAGAGTTTGGTGTACAACTTGGTGCAGATACAACAGCTCGTGCAAACGGATCTGTTGGTGGTGAAATTACAAAACGTTTAGTAGCAATGGCTGAACAACAACTTGGTGGTAGAGCTAATCGCTAAGTGAATTAGTGTAAAATATAGCGAATATGTAAATCAATTTCTTTTGTATATGTATAAAAATAAAAAACCTTATAGTAAATGGATTTTCACTCAAAGATTATTGATAATCTTCTTTCATAATCTTTGAGTATTTAATTTGTAAACTACTTTCCTAAACAATAAACACGCGGTGTTGGAAAGGTGTTTTCCATGCATAGTAGAAAATCTTTTGCAGGAAAAAGCATATTTAAAAATTTGATTTCAATATTGAAATCAATATTTATTATGATATTTTCGAAAGGTAGGAATTTAAAAATGGGTATATTAAGTGGAAATCCTCAAAATGAACCGTTACATTACGGTGAAGTATTTGATATTTGGAGCTATCTTCTTGCTGCACAGGGTGCGATTGCAAGCCATCAAGTATTTATGAATCATACAGGTGATGAAGACTTGAAGAAGTTTTTAGAAGGCTTAATTGAAAATGATATGAATTCGGAAATAGAAGAATTAAAAGCTCTTTTAAAGATTAATGGGGTCGCTTTACCGCCTGCTCCTCCAGAACGACCAGTTGCATCTATCGAAGACATTCCTCCGGGAGCACGTATTAATGATGTTGAAATTGCTGCTGCTGTTTCTGCAGGATTAGCAGCTGGACTTGTGACATGTAGTCAAGTGATGGGAAAATGTCTTCGAGAAGATGTAGGGATGCTATTTGGCCAATTTCATATGAAAAAAGCGCAGGCAGGTGTAACTCTGCTACGTTTAAGTAAGAAAAAAGGGTGGGTAGTTCCACCTCCGTTACATGTAAGAAATTCTGATCAAGCTTAATAAACAAAAATAAAAAAGTGGCATTGGCCACTTTTTTATTTTTTAGATGTATCCTCAAGCTTGGATTTATTTATTGTGGAAGAATCTATATATTCATCTGATATTTCCATAGCATATTTATCATGATGAATATGATTGCGATTTTTTAATTCATCGTCGTTACGTAGCACTAGCCTCTTCATATAAATATGGAAGAAAACTTCTGTTCCACCAATAATTAAAGCGGCTATAAATGAAGAAAGTCCAATGTTACGAGTAGCATCTAAATTAGTAAACAAGGATGTTAGTAACCAAGTTCCGAAAAAGCTTAAGCCGAAATCTGCCATTGTAGCAATCGCATTTCCGTATTTAGGTAAAATGAAGAGATCTCCGATTAAATAGGCAGTTCCCGTAAGAAAAAGAGAAATTAGAAATACTCTAGGAATTGAAATGCCTTGAAAGATACTGAGCATGATTAGCAATACTGCAGTTATCGCTGTGTATTTAATTAATAAGGCAACAATATGTTTCATCATTTTCCTCCATTGTTTAAACGTATATGGAATACAATATTTCATTAAAAACGGATTATGCTTTTATATAGCGTAACCCGTTTTAATCACCCCTTAATGGTAAGAAGTACAACCTGGGTAAGAAGCAGGCTTATACTATGGATAGTATTTGCGGAATATCGAGCTTTATTCATAAAGGGTAGTTCCATTCTTATAATAGAGATGTTGCCTAAGTACAGTGTTTTTTCATATTAAACTTAATATTCGTTGGTTTTTTGATTCATTAATATAAAAATAAACAAAGTATTTCCGCATTTAATGCATCTTTTTATCTATATATTTTCCGTAATCAGGTACAGCAATTTTATCAAATTCTTGAACGAGTGTTTTGAGGCTCGTTGATAGCAATTCACCTGACATTGGTATCCCATGTCCAGTAATAGCGACTAGAGGCTTTAATCCTTCTAATTTAATGACTGATTCTTTAGCGGCTTTCCAGTCTGTTGTTAAATAACGAGGGGGGCCGCTTATTTCCTGTTCCTGAGTAAATACTTTATATAGATATTCCTGTTTCACTGTAACAAAGGCATCCCCAGCGATTAAAGCTCGGTCTTTTTCTCGGAATAATGAAATCTGCCCAGGAGTATGCCCTGGTGTATGAATCCATCTAAACTCTGGCATATGGGGAACAGTTCCATCGGTAGGTAGTGCTTTTACGCTATTTCCTAAATCAATCGGTTCAGTAGGGAACAGGGGAGACATTTTCGCTACCATACCACCTTCAACTGTTGGATCTGGTTCAGGATAGCTTTGTTGTCCAGTCAAGAACGGTATCTCCATTTGATGGGCATAGACTGGAACATCCCAATACTTAATGAGTTCAATTATTCCTCCAACATGATCAAAATGCCCATGAGTTAAAATAATTGCTTTTGGACGGCTATTTGTACCAAATCGCTTCTCAGTAACAGAGATAATTTCATTTGCACATTTAGGCATTCCAGCATCAACTAAAACAAAATCATCGGTATGCGGATTCCCAACAAAACATATGTTGACGATTTGAATCGTGTAGCAAAATAAATCAGGCAATACTTCGAGGCCATGACCACTTTCAATTGAAGTTGCTGGAATAAACTTGTAATCACTTCCATAATTCATTTCCTTGTCCACTTGTTATCCCCCTTAATATGTTTCAATACGACATTATAGTTCCCTAATTTCTCGAATCCATTTTGGGGGATTTGAGAAAAAAATTAGTGGGGATTACAAAAATTAAGGTGGAGACATATCAATTTATATAAAGTGCAAACAGAAAATATTGATTTCACAATTGTAGTTTTTACTATTTTTTGAGGAGGGGTTATGACTTAATAAAAGATTCATCTGAATATTTTCATGTAGGTTTATAAAAATACATAACAGTAGCTAATAGAAATCCAGAGGCGATTACTTGTACCGATGCTTTTCATAATCAAAGGATATTTAAGTTTTGTGATGTAATTGAGATTGATTAAATTATGCTTTTCTATGCAGCAGACTTATTTTTTCGAGCCAGCTGTATAGGAAGGTCCGTAGGGATTTTTCAAGGTCTATTAACAGACCTTGAAAAATCCCTCTTACCACCTATTCCTCATACATCATTTTCCTCGTCATTCCACCGTCTACGACAAGGTTTATACCTGTAACAAAATCATTTTCGCTGGCTGTTAAATACAGACAGGCTCGTGCAATATCATCTGGTGTTCCTACACGCTTTGATAGGTGCTGTTCATGATCAATTTTACTTAATTTTGAATAATCTCCTGTTTCAATCCAACCTGGGGAAATAGCATTCACGGTAATCCTATCTTCGCTAAATGAGGCTGCGAGCGCATGTGTAATAGCAACGATCCCACCTTTTGTGGCAGCATAAGATTCTGAATTTGGCTCAGACATAATCGCCCTTGTAGAGGCAATATTCACGATAGATCCACCTTCTTTGTTATGACGCATATACTTTGCTGCTTCACGTGAACCCAAGAAAACGCTTCTTAGGTTTGTGCTTATTACATCGTCCCATTCTTCTAGCGAAATATCGTAAGGAGACTTGAATAACTCTTTTCCTGCATTATTAATTAAAATATCTATCTGACCGTATGTTTGATTAGCTACTTCCATTAATCGAATAATATCTGTTTCCAGCCTTACATCTGTTTGTACGAAAAGTGCTTCTTTACCCTGTTCTTTCATCTTAGTAACTGTTTTTGCACCTGCTTTTTCGTCTATATCTGCTAAAATAACATTGGCCCCTTTTTCTGCATAATGTAAAGCAATTCCTCTCCCGATTCCATTTCCAGCCCCTGTTATGATCACTGATTTATTAGAAAAATCCATTGTAATTACACTCCTTTTAAAAAAATATAACGTCTTTATTTTTTAATATAACATACAAAAATTATCCTTCTGCATAAGCAATAGTTAATTGATTATACCAGTATTTTTATTCTTCACTAATAAAAGGAGTAATTATCTTTTTTTCATAAGAAGATAACACAATATTCGTTGATGGCGTACCATATTGCATTGAATCATCAATAAATTGTTCTAAACTTTCTACAGAATGTGTTGCTATTTTGACAATATAGCTAATTTCTCCTGCTACTCTGTAACACTCAAGTACATCTGGATGATTGTAGCAAAAGTTAGATAATGATTTACAATTTGTTGATTTAAACAGTATAAGTGCAGAAATTGGACGATTTATTTTTTTTAGAGAAACATGTGCATGGTAACCTTCAATAATTTGTTGTTCCTCTAACTTTCGTACTCGCTCAGTTACTGACGGGGAAGATAAGTGAACCGCTTCCGCTAAATCCTTCATTGAAATTTTTGCATTTGACTGTAATAATCCCACGATTTTTTTATCAATTTGATCCATAAAATATCCAACCTTTTTTTATAAAATAGAATAACCTAAATTCTTTATAAAATAAAGTAAAACAATCAAATATCCTTACTGAACTTATTTGTCAGCCTTCTATACTTGTATAGAATAAGGGTAGAAGGAGGCGGTTTACGATATGAAAAAGATTTTATTATTATTAGCTGACGGGTTTGAAGCAGTAGAAGCTAGTGTATTTACAGATGTACTAGGCTGGAATAAATGGGAGGGAGATGGATCAACCGAGGTCGTAACAGTTGATCTTCGGAATAAATTAACTTGTACTTGGAATTTTACTGTCATACCGGAAAAAACGGTTGATGATATTCAATTAGATGAATTTGATGCACTAGCTATTCCAGGAGGATTTGAAGAGGCTGGTTTTTATCGGGATGCATACAGTAGAGAATTCTTACATGTTATTCAACATTTTTATGCCAAGCAGAAGCCTATTGCCAGTATTTGTGTTGCATCATTAACGCTTGGAAAAAGTGGAATTCTTGTAGGTAAAAAAGCTACCACATACAGTCATCCAACGAGTAAACGAAAAGAGCAGTTAAAGAATTTTGGTGCAATAGTACAAAATGATTTAATAGTACAAGATGGAAATATTATTACATCATCAAATCCAGGCACAGCTTTTGATGTTGCGTTTTTATTACTTGAAAAATTAACATCTAAAAAGAATGCTGAACATGTAAAGGATCTTATGGGATTTTAGGCATTTATCTTCTTATGAGTTTTTGATGCTTGCTTGAAGTAATGTGAAAAGTCGCCGTGCTCTAGTTCTATTTGCTGAATCCGAGGAAAAAGAAAAAGGGTTTGATTATTACAATACTTATAATAGGAGAATTTTTATGATTATAACACTTTTCACATATATTTTGTTAGGTTTATCTTTAGCAATACCCGCAGGTGCTATGACAGTCCAAATGACGAAACAAGGAATGAGAAATGGTTTCGTACATGGTTGGTTTGTAGGTATAGGAGGAATGACTGTAGATTTATCT
Organism: Bacillus sp. RB3; assembly: GCF_030164735.1. Lineage (NCBI taxonomy): Bacteria > Bacillati > Bacillota > Bacilli > Caryophanales > Bacillaceae > Bacillus > Bacillus sp. RB3. The sequence goes on along the minus strand of NZ_JASNGE010000049.1, from coordinate 16,214 downwards.
TTAATAGTCCTGATTTATCTAGGGTTCTCTAGTGTATTAACCAATCCGTGGGTAGAAACAGTTATGTGGCTCCTAGGTTTTATATTTTTAATGTTTATTGGAATAGAAAGCATTAAAGAAGCAAAGTCGGAAGTTAACATAGATGGAGAAGATCCTAATAAATCTTTATTATCAGCTTATTTATCTGGTTTTATGATTGCTATATCACCGGCTAATATTGTATTTTGGATAGGGGTCTTTGGCCCGGTTCTCGTTTCTTCATTAGGTAATGCAAGTACATCTACATTTATATTAATAGCTGTAGGTATTTTATTAGGTATCTTTATGCATGATATGATCTTATTAAGCTTTGTTCATTTTACTAGACGTTTTCTAAATCCAACCTTTATTAAAAGAGTATCTATATTTGCCGCAATAGTCCTATTCGGATTTAGTGGTTATTTTGGTTATGAGTTTATAAAACAAGTAATGACTTTTATCTCAAAAGCATAGTTCTTATAAACTTAAATAGGGTGGTTATAAGGTAAATGAAAAAGATACGTATTTTAAACGTAACATAATTGTAAATATGTTATATCACGTAGGCAACCCCTTAGGAATTTATTAATCCCTGAGGGGTTTTTAAATTCCTTACACGTAGCCTTTAGAAAAAAGAAACGATCTCAACTATAATTGATATTGTATGAGCTTAGCTCGATAGCTGGGGTACTACTCCATGCCCATCAAGCTAACGGTGAGAAACCCTAGCTACATCTTGATTTTTGTACTGTGACTAGTGCGTTTCGGAAAAATAAACATGCCAAATAAACCTATGAAAATGTGATTTTTCCGCTAGGCAACTTGTCTTTTATTCACCGTCGTTTCATAGACAACACCAAGAATATCGAAGACGGTCATTTTTTTGTAACGATGACATTTACGACTATTCTTTTTAAGCGATTGATAGAGGTGATGTAGAATCGCCGAGAGTTCATCTGTATCAATCGCTATTGCTTGGAACAGTAACGGAAAGTAATCCTTAATCATATAAATTGCTTTGTATTCGCTTAGTTCTTGCTTCTGCTTTTCAAGTAGAAACTGTCGCATTTGAAACATCGTAGAGGAACAGATGAGAATGCCAATGAGTTGACCATACAAATGGCATTCAAGACGTTCTTTTTTGATGTCCTTACACTCATCAATTTCAAAGAACGACTTCCATGTTTTAAACAAAATCTCTATTTGCCAACGCAGTGAATACAAGGAATGCACATAGTTAGTCGGTACTTCTTCTGGGGATGTGTTCGTAATATATACATTCATGCTCATCAAACGCTTACTTTTATCCTTCATGATAATACCCTTTTTCTTCTCACGTATTGCTTGATTTTTCAAACGCGTTTTTGTTTGATCGTCGGTTAAACGATGGATTATGACACGTGCTGGTAGCTTCTGATTTTGGCCAATATATGCCTCGGGGATCTCCATTGTTTCACCAGGGGGTAGACCAGACATCATTTGTGTCATATCAAGTTGGATGTATTCTGTTTTCTTTTTTAACGTACCATTGTTGAAGTATTTTGGCTCAGGGTTCTTGATATAAATTCGTGTATTCAGCTTCAATCTCGAGATATAGTAAGCCTTTTTATCGTGAATCGCTTGTAGATCACTTAAATCGAAGTAACCGAGATCACGCAAACATAGGTCTCCTTTCTCAATGGTTTCAAGACAAATGGTACCGTATGTTTTATCATTGTTCTTTCCTGGCCCAAGCTGTACGTTTAAAAACTGACCACTGAGTAAATCATATTCAAGTTGAATCTTCACCCCCGCAGTATTACTACTTCCACCTGATCCTTGATAGTCAGTGGCGAAGGTATCTGGTAACTGAAACATCGTCGCATCTAAAATACGAATACGATTGAAAATAGACATCATGTGTGCAGAAAACGATTGATTGGAACAGAGCTTTTGTGTGAGAAGAGAAGTAAAGACTTCTCTTAGAAATGCGACAGCTGCTGGATTAAAGCGTTGATTCAATCCTTCCGGGCTCATTAGTACCCCAGTGGAAGCTTCTAACCGACTGCACAATTGTGTAAGTGATGTGCTAGCGATTTCCTGACTGAGCCATACGCAAAGGGCAATAAGTTCGTTTGCTTGATATTTACTAGATCGCTTTACAAAGCCAACTTGTCTGGCGATGTCTTGTAGGACTACTGGAGATAGAAAGCGTTGTAATTCTTGTGAGAATAGATGTAATTCTTCAGAAAGCGAGAGGTCCATAAAAAATACGCCATCCTTTCCTATGATTCTAGAGAAAGAATAGCGTATTTTTTCATTTTAAGGGACATGAAGAAATAAATAAAACACTTGTTTTATAACGTTTGTAATATAAAGATGCTTTAAATGACGTTATTTATTTAAGATAGCTAAGCAAGTATGCTCGGGTGTCTTAAATAAAATATTTCAAGATTTTTCAAAATTTTATGTTAAAGTATTTATATAGTTTATGTCTTATTCAACTAAGCATGCATTAGTTGAATAAAAAATTTAAGGAGATTAGTGGAATGGTTGATATTCAATTATTTAAAAAGTTATGTGTTGAGTCACAACTTGGTGAAATGGCCGGGGTTCCAGTATCAATATCAGGTGGTCTTTTACATAAGATGTATGCTATTGAAACACATAAAGGAAAATATGCCATAAAAATCTTAAATCCTCAAATTATGATAAGACCCGATGCAATGATGAATTATATTAATTCAGAGAGAATTGCTAATTTAGTATCGGAGAAAGTCCCTGCTGTTCCAGCTAAAATAATTAATGGTGATGTTATTAAAACAATAGATAACCAATTCTATATTGTTTTCGATTGGATAGAGGGTAAAACATTAAAACCAAATACAATTAATTGTAGTCATAGTGAAAAAATAGGTTCTATACTCGCTGATATCCATAGGACAGATTTTTCTGAGCTTCACATAAAAGAAGATTTAGGGAACAATGAACAATCCATAGAATGGAAATATTACATTCAAGGAGGACAAAAAAGTAATACTGAATGGGTTGAATTACTGCTTGAAATTGTTGATAAACTTTATGAGTGGAGTGAGTTAACAAACAAAGCAAATAGATTACTTTCAGCAAATTTAGTTATTAGTCATAGGGATTTGGATCCCAAAAATGTTTTATGGAATAAAGATAATCCCGTTTTAATAGATTGGGAGTCGGCTGGTTATGTCAATCCAATGCACGATTTAATTGAAACTGCATTATACTGGTCTGAAGATGAGGAAGGAAACGTAGATAAAGAAAGATTTTTTGCTTTTATAAATGGATATAAAAAGAGATACGGAGAAACTCAGGCAAATTGGTCTACTGTATTAGAAAGTGGATTTTTAGGAAAATTAGGTTGGCTTGAATATAATTTAAAGCGTTCCTTGTGGATTGAGTGTGCAGATGAAGAAGAACAAAAGATGGGTACAACACAAGTAATAGGAACGATAAAGGAAATTAAGGATTATGCAGAGACAATTTCAAAGTTAGTTGATTGGCTTAATAATGAAGAATAAACATTAAAAAGTATGCAAAAACTGCTCAGAATAAAATCTGAGCGGTTTTTTTATGCTATTTATATTGTTATTTTGTCAACAATTAGATTGCTAATACTACTATTATTTAGCATTAAAATTGAACTTTTCTCTCCCAAAACTGAACTCGTTAATTGAAAGTCATGCACTTTATATTTTTTGATGTGTATCGACTTTATCTTTTTTTATTGAACTTTTAACCATTTTCTATATACAGAGATATAGAATTTTCGTTTTGGGGGTATTTCAAAATCTTAGCTTGATGGGCATGGGGTACTACCCGCATTTTAACGAAAATATACGCTAAGAAAATTTCGATATAAAAGAAGCCGAATTTTCTACGCTAAGAAAATTTCGGCTTCAATTCGTTATAAGTTAGTTGCCATTTCGTTTTCTCCATATTCTTTCACTATTTTATAAAAAGTATTTTTCTTTCGTTTCAATAGCCCCGAACTTAACTCCCGTTAGTTTTCTATTTTTTTGTTCTCTTCGAAAATTCTTCTTATGTAATCTGTTGCGATTGCTTGTAAACAAGTTCTTAAGTCCTGGCTTAAATAGTGATACATTTGCAGCTGTCTTTTAACGTATTCTTGTTGTTTGGAGTTTAATTTTTTGATCATATCAATCACAGCATCATATTCGAAAAAGAAATGTTTTTTGTTAACTTCAATTATAAAAACATCATTTTGAACAGGATTTTCAAAGAAAAATTGCTCAAAGAATGTAGGGTGGGTCTCGTTATGCACAAGTTTTAACATAGATTATTGCTCCTTTAACTGTATGATTTTATATTGTGTTAACTAATAATATTTTTAAGATGGAGTAGCACTACATCGCTATCAAGCTAAGAAATACATTCTTTCTCAACACGTAAAAAAATGAACTGGATTTCTATGTACAACTATGAAAGGATGAAATTTTCGTTTTGGGGATACTTCAAAATCTTAGGTTGATGGACATGTATGGTGCCCCATAATTGAATCTTCTATTATTAGATATTATTTGCTTAAAAAAGCTTGCCATTAATGAAAATGGCAAGCTTTTTATCTTTATGAGTAATATTTCACTACATTAAATTAGAAATTAATTAGCTCGTTCTAATTTTTATATAAAAAGGAAGCAAAATCGTAATCAACTTATTTTGCTTCCTTTTTCTAACAGTCGTAAGTGTAATGACTATTCTTTCCAAGGTGAATGTAAAACGCAATCACAGAAATTTTTGCGTTTAAAGCCTGGAAGAAGTAACGAGCAAACATCTGCTTTAATGTTTCCAAAAGTAGTTTCAGGTTTATGAGCGAAACCTTCAAGGAAAGCAGGAAGGATTTTTTGTTTGAAATTATCTCGAGGGAAAGCAGATACAACTTGCTCGCGAATTTCCTCTGAAATTTCGTCATATCCATCCCCCATAACATCGTATCCTACTCCAGAATAAATTAATGAAACTTGGGGTTCTTTATATTCAGCAATTCCAATCGTTGTGTGAAGTGCAATCGAATCCCAAACCAGTCTAATTGACTCATTATCCATGCCATGTTGTTGCAGAAAACTACGTGCAGCATTTGCACCATCTACTTCAAAACGTTTGTCTGGACTACTAAATTTCTTTGTAAGTCCAAGATCATGGAATAGAGCGCTAACATATAATAGCTCTTCGTCATACTTAAGATTAGCTTTTTTCCCTTGAAGAGCACCGAATAAGTAAACACGATTTGAATGATTCCAAAGTAAATCGTTACCATATTCACGAAGAATTTCTTGCGCCTCTACTGCTATTTTACTATCTGGAATTACTATACCTGCAACTGTTTTTTGCATATAAATTGCCTCCTATAAATAATTGATATTGTCCATTTTCTTGCTAGCTCATGAGCTTAACTTAATTATATAAAGCATCTATTATTTATCAATGTAATCATTTCTATCGTTTTCATAGAAAGTATCTATGATTAAGGTTTCAATAAATCATAAAGAAACAAACTCAAATAACTACTTTTAACTTAAAAAATTTTGGCGCCTCCTATTTCACGAATTTAATTTATCCTTAATATATAAATATTTTATGTACTCAAAATAATAGATGTCATCTATGTTAACTATAGAAATTATAGAATTGATTAATAGTTAACTGAGAGTTAAACTGAAGTTGCTTTACAAGATAGCAATACGAAATGATAAGTAACTTTAATAGATAAAAATTTCACGATAAGGGGTATATAAAGTATCTTGTAAAGCGTGGTTTTAAACGTAAGGATATCTGTATATGTTTAGGTTAGAACTTAAAGGTAATCCTTTGAATCCATTATGCTTTTGCAAAAGAGGACTAGTGTGAAATGAAGTTATTTTCTTGTAGTGAATGGCTTTCATTCTTCTATGTTTATTAATAAAAGTAATGAAAGCTTGTTGATGGCAAAGATTATATTATCAATGTTTGCTTTATGTTTTTTAGGAAGCCAATGTTTTTTATTTCATTTAATTATTTGAAGGTGTTTTAGCTAGTCCGCTATTGCAAAGTAGATTGGAGGAATAATAAATGGAGGTTTTTCATTCTGGAGAGCGTACTGTACACGATTTACTAGGTGTACAAAAGATTGCAAACTCTGCAAGTACAATGATTCAACAGACACTCCCAAAGAAGTTCATGAATTTTCTCAATGGACAGAATTCATTCGTGATGTCTTCTATGGATCAAAGAGGAAGAGTTTGGAGTTCATTTTTAGCAGGAAATCCTGGTATCATACAAGCTATTGAAGCCGACATAGTTAAAATCAATACAAAAATAAACGAAGGTGACCCTTTATTTCTAAATATTTTACAACATAAAGAAGTAGGGATTTTAGTAATTGATTTTGCTTCCAGAATAAGAATACGAATAAATGGTAAGGTTTCGATAGTTTATCCAGATGGAAACTTTGAAATCAAAATTGAACAAGTATTCGGTAATTGTCCTAAATATATACAGGCGAGAAGATTCGAATATAAAGCTGTTGAAGAAATTGTAAATAAGAAACTTCATCCGCTTAACACTTTAAATAAAAAGCAACAGAATTGGATTAGTGAATCCGATACTTTTATTATTGCAAGTGCAAGTTTTGAGGGAAAGATGGACATTTCCCATAGGGGTGGGATGCCAGGATTTGTTCATGTCATTAATGAAAAATCAATTATATTTCCAGATTACTCAGGAAACATGTTGTTCAATACCTTAGGAAATATTGTTCAAAATCCCAATGTGGGGTTACTGTTTTTTGATTTTAATACTGGTGGTACATTACAAATCACAGGAGAAGCAAGTATCATTTGGAACATTGATCAAGATATTCTCTCAAAGTTCCCTGGTGCACAACGTTTAGTACAATTTCAAATACTTGAAGTACTTGAAGTACCTTGTTATGAATCTTATAATTGGGAGTTCTTGAATTATTCTACTTTCAATCCAAAATAGAAAAGGCGGGAAAATAATATGCAAATTAATATCACTGTTACAGAAGCGGCTATTAAACATTTCGAAAGTTTAGAGACTAAATATCCTAACCATTTTCGATTTCTACAATATGAAATGGGAGGCTGCGGGCGTCCATTGGATGGGGTTGTAAGAATACAATTAATTAAATCAGATGTAGGTTTCGAAGAAATTCAAACAAACTGGAAATCATTTTATATAAACAAAGCCTCTTTAGCTTTTCTTGATGATAATTTAACTATTGATTTCTTTGAAGGATTTCAAATTAGAAGCTCTAGTCAAACTTATAGTCACAACATCCCTTTAGAAATTGAAAAATAAGGGTACTCATTGTTAAATAGATAGAAATCTTTAAGCTGAAAGGTGAAATAAATCATATATAGCCAACAAAATTTTTGTAAGGGAAAGGCTATAGGATATTAAATATACCCACTAAGCAAAATTATTATCGAATCTCAAATAACAAAAGCGTAATTTTCTCTAGTAAATTTAATTAGAGAAAGTTACGTTTTTTTATAAATGAAGGAATAGAACATTTAGGCAATAATACAGTAAAGGGAGAGTATGGAGCGTTTATAAGGCTGAAAAATTAAGGATTTCTTATAATATGAATAAAGATATGCAAAAAAATATAATTATTTTTTTAAAAAGGAGATTATTTTTATATGGAATTAAGACAGTTAGAGTATTTCATGACACTTTATAAAGAACTTCATTTTACAAAAGCAGCAGATAAGCTAGGTATTACGCAACCTACATTAAGCCATCAAATTAAAGCTCTTGAAGACGAAATAGGTATGCCGTTATTTGACCGCATGGGAAAGAAAATAGCCATCACTGACGTTGGTTCTATTTTAGCCAACGAATGTAAAAATATTTTTAATGCATTAGATAATGTAAAAGAACAAATCAGTGAATTAAAGGAGATAAAAGGAGGTAACATTGCAATTGCCACTTTGCCTGGCGAACTAACAGACTTAGTCTCCACTTTATTATTAGATTTTCATAAAAATTATCCGGAGGTAACAGTAAAAATTATAAGTTCAGATGAAATACTAGAATTAATAAACCAGAATCAGGTTAATTTTGCTGTTACAATTGATTCTTCCGAGTACGTATTCGAAGATGAAAAAATTGTAAAAATACCATTATACACAGAAGAGTTATTTTTAGTGGTATCAAATAACCACTCACTAGTTAATGAACAAGAAATACAATTCTCAGGATTGAATAAATTACCATTAATCTTGTTCCCAGACAGTCATGAATGTAGAAAGTTATTGAATTATACATGTTTACCACAAAAAATAAACTTGTCTCCAATTATTGAGACCTCTAGTATCGAATCGTTATTTGATCTTGTTAGAAATGGATTTGGAGTGACAATTGTCTCTAAAACTTTACTTGATATTACTGTAGATAATGATGTATTAGCAATTCCTATAGTAAATCCTAGAATTAGTAGGAAAGTTAACCTTATTTTACGTAGAGATAAATTTATTGGGTTTGGGACTAGAAATTTTATTGAATTGCTTACAAATGAAATTACAAAATTAGGATTTCCTATTTCTGAACAAAGTAAAGAACAGATTAGAAAATTAATTAAATAGTGATTGAATTTCGAATAACTATTAGAGGGGAGATAGAACATATCTATCATTATAATAGAAAAAGTAACATTGCTCTATCTTGTTATAGATATATAATTTAATTAAAGTTTCAATTAGTTTAGATCATCAAAAAAATGTCTTTTTTATCTAAATTTCTTAGAACTTATTTGTGAAGCTTTAATTGACGAGCGTATTTTTTTGACTTTTATTGAAAGTGGATTACACTATAAAAATTTTAGAGAGTAGATAATTTGAAAGTAGGTAAAAAAATGTGTGGCTATGTAGGGTGCTTGTATAATACTGCAAAAAGATATTCAGAAACAGAAAAAATACAATTTGAAAATATGACGAATCTGTTATACCACCGTGGTCCGGATGACCAAGGATATTTTCGTGACGAGCATGTTCAATTTGGGTTTAGACGGTTAAGTATTATTGATTTGGATACGGGACATCAACCGCTAGCATATGATAATGAACGCTATATACTTATGTTCAATGGTGAAATTTATAATTATATAGAATTACGTGAAATGTTAATTAAACAGGGAGCATGTTTTTCAACTCAGTCAGATACGGAAGTTATTGTTGCATTATATGCCCAAGTAAAAGAAGAATGTGTAAATTATCTTCGTGGAATGTATACTTTTGTAATTTGGGACCGTCAAGAGAAAAAATTATTTGGTGCTCGCGATCATTTTGGAATTAAACCACTTTACATTGCACAACAGAACGATATAACTTTCTTCGCATCTGAAAAGAAAAGTATCCTACATGTAATGCAAGATAAGGGTGTAAATCCAACTGCTCTCCAACATTATTTTACATACCAATACGGACCAGAACCAGAAACATTAACAAATGATATTAATAAAATTGAACCTGGTCATTATTTCATAAAAGAAATTGGAAAAGAGATAGAGGTTTATCGCTACTGGAAACCATATTTCAATGCTTCAGATATCAAAAAAGAGGAACACATTCGAGCAATTCGTGATGTATTATATGACTCAGTAAAAGTACATATGCGCAGCGATGTTCCGGTAGGGGCATTCTTATCTGGCGGGATTGACTCATCTATTATTGCTTCTATTGCAAAAGAAATAAATCCAAATCTCCTAACATTCTCTGTTGGTTTTGAGCACCGTGGATTTAGTGAAATAGATGTAGCGAAAGAAACTGCTGAGAAATTAGGAGTAAAAAACTATAGTGTGTTGGTAACACCACAAGAATTTATGAATGAATTCCCAAAAATCATGTGGCACATGGATGATCCATTAGCAGATCCAGCAGCAGTACCATTGTACTTTGTTGCAAAAGAAGCACGTAAACATGTAACAGTTGTTCTGTCTGGTGAAGGTTCAGACGAGCTATTTGGCGGATATAATATTTATCGTGAGCCAAACTCTTTAAAAATGTTCTCATACATTCCCACTTCTGGGAGAACGGTTTTAAAAGCTTTAAGTGGAGTACTTAAAGAAGGGTTTAAAGGGAAAAGCTTTCTAGAGCGTGGATGTACACCAATTGAAGAACGTTATTATGGTAATGCAAAGATCTTCCGTGAAGAAGAGAAAATTAAGTTAATAAAGTCTTACAATAAAAGTGTTAACTATAAGGATGTAACCAAACCACTGTATAATGAAATTAAGGATTATGATGATGTAAGTAAAATGCAATACATTGATATGTACACATGGTTACGTGGAGATATTTTATTAAAAGCAGATAAAATGTCTACAGCTCACTCACTAGAATTACGTGTTCCATTTCTAGATAAAGAAGTCTTTGATGTAGCTTCTAAAATCCCAACAGAATTAAAAATTGCCAATAGAACTACAAAGGCTATTTTACGTGAAGCCGTACGTGGTATCGTTCCAGATCATGTACTAGATCGTAAGAAACTCGGTTTTCCAGTGCCAATCCGTCATTGGTTAAAAGATGAAATGTATGACTGGGCTCTGAATATTATTAAAGAGAGTAAAACCGAACATTTAATTGATAAAAAATATGTATTAAACTTACTGGAGGCACATCGCACAGATAAAGGTGATCATAGTCGTAAAATTTGGACAGTACTAACCTTTATGGTATGGCATCAAATTTATATAGAACATACATATGATACAAATTTATTTAGTGAAGAGTGTCGAGTATATAATTTAGTTTAAATTTATATGTCCATCAATTTAAGAATTATATAACGCCTCCAAACAAAACTGTCCATTTTTACTTGGAGGGAAAGCATCAACAAAACGTGAATTTCGTACGCTAAGCAATTTTTAACATAGAAAAGGCCGATTCCCTGTACGCTAAGAGAGTTGGCTTTTTTATTAGTGTAAGAAACATTCAGCCAATCATTACATATCATCATTAAAAGACGAACGTATATACTTCAATAACAGCTAACCAAATGATAGGAAAAATACTGTAGTATATTTAACCGTTTGCTAGTATGCCAGAGCAGTTCGTCTGTATTAAAGAAATGATACAGGAGCAAACAAAGATCCCACGCCCAATCTTAACGCAAGATGCAAAAGAAAGGATTGAAAATAAGCTGTTAACTTCATATTTAGGTGAAGAAGAGGTTTTACTTACATATTATAAAAATAGCTATCTATATAAAAATTACATAACAGTAGCTGGTATAAATCCAGTAAATAAGACGATTACTTGTAGGATGCTTTTCATAATCAAAGGATGTTTAAGTTTGGTGATGTAGTTGAAGTGAATTAGAGGGGGAATATCTCTTCCTAACTTAATTATATCATGTAAATCAAGTTCGAAATAGACTGTTTATTCGTATTTACTACTGCTACAATCAAGAACACATGCATAGTAAGGAGAGATGTTACATGAGTTCTTTCGTTCTCAATTTTCAGGAAATAGAAAACACGCAGCTTTCGCTCGTCGGTGGAAAAGGTTTGAATTTAGGGGAGTTAACAAACATTCAAGGTATACAAGTACCCGAAGGTTTATGTGTTACAACGGTAGGATATGAAAAGGCTATCGAGCAAAATGAAGAGCTTCAAACTTTGTTGCAGCAGCTAACAAAGTTGAAAATGGAAGAGCGTGCTCAAATTGGTGAAATGAGTAAGAAGATTAGAGAAGTGATTATGGCAGTAGAAATCCCTTCTGATGTAGTGGAATCAGTAGCTCATTATCTCTCACGTTTTGGAAATGAACATGCGTATGCAGTGCGTTCTAGTGCTACGGCTGAAGATTTACCGTATGCCTCGTTTGCTGGTCAACAAGATACGTATTTAAATATTATTGGAAAAGAAAACATTTTGCAGCATATTAAAAAATGCTGGGCTTCTTTATTTACAGATCGAGCGGTTATATACCGAATGCAAAACGGTTTTGATCATAATCAAGTTTCTATATGTGTTGTCATTCAAAAAATGGTTTTCCCTGAGGCTTCAGGGATTTTATTTACTGCGGATCCGATTACTTCGAATAGGAAGGTGTTGTCAATCGATGCCAGCTTTGGACTTGGCGAGGCGCTAGTATCTGGATTGGTTTCTGCCGATAATTATAAGGTAAAAGAAGATGAAATCGTCGAAAAGGTCATCGCAACGAAAAAATTAGCCATCTATGGACGAAAAGAAGGCGGAACAGAGAGAAAGAAAATTGCTCCTAATAAGCAAAAAGTTCAAACACTTACTGAACAACAGATTTTACAACTAGCACGCATCGGAAGACAAATCGAAGCTTATTTTGGTTGTCCGCAAGATATTGAATGGTGCTTAGTTGATGATACAATTTATATAGTCCAAAGCAGACCGATTACGACTTTATATCCAATTCCAGAAGTAAATGATAGGGAAAATCACGTGTATATATCAGTTGGTCACCAACAAATGATGACCGATGCGATGAAACCATTAGGTTTATCTTTTTTCCTGTTAACGACTAGTGCCCCTATGCGTAAAGCGGGAGGCAGGTTATTTGTCGATGCTACACAAAGATTAGCATCACCTGCTAGCAGAGATTACCTAATAAATACGTTAGGAAAATCAGATCCGCTCATAAGAGATGCATTAACGACTGTAGTCGAGCGAGATAATTTTATTACATTGTTACCGGATGATGAAAAAGAAAAGAGTGTTGGTAAAGGTGTGCCACCTGCAAGCACGCAACCAGAAATCGAAAATGATCCAGCAATCGTTACGGAATTAATAAAGAATAGTGAAGCATCACTTGAAGAGTTAAAACAAAATATGCAACTGAAATCAGGAGTGGACGTACTTGATTTTATTTTGGAAGATATTCAGCAATTAAAGAAAGTATTGTTTAACCCGCAAAGTATCGCTGTCATTATGGCTGGTATGAATGCTTCAACATGGATAAATGAAAAGATGGAGCAATGGTTAGGTGAAAAAAATGCAGCAGACACGCTTTCTCAATCCGTACAAAATAATATTACATCTGAAATGGGTTTAGCATTAATGGATGTCGCTGATGTGATTCGGCCGTACAAAGAAGTTATTACGTATTTACAACATGTAGAAGATGATAGCTTTTTAAATGAACTAGTTCAGTTTAAAGGTGGAGAAGAAGCTCGAGATGCTATTCTAACTTTTCTAAATAAATACGGAATGAGATGTAGCGGAGAAATAGATATTACGAAAACGCGCTGGAGTGAAAAGCCAACTACAATTATCCCGATGATTTTAAATAATATAAGAGATTTTGAATATGGTGCGAGTAAGCGGAAATTTGAAGAAGGACTGCAAGAAGCTTTGAAAAAAGAAGAAGAGTTAGTAGATCGATTACAGCACTTATCGGGTGGAAAACAAAAAGTAGAAGAAACGAAGCGAATGATTCGTAATATCCGTAATTTTATCGGCTATCGTGAATATCCAAAATACGGTATGATTAATCGTTATTTCATATATAAGCAAGCGTTACTGAAAGAAGCTGAGCAACTTGTGCAGAGCGGTGTCATTCATGAAGTTGATGATATATACTATCTAACTTTTGAAGAGTTTCACGAAGTTATTCGCACGAATAAACTAAATTATGAGCTTATTCATAAACAAAAAAATGATTATAAATTATACGAAAAACTAACGCCTCCTCGTATAATGACGTCTGATGGAGAAATCATTACAGGTAAATATAAACGAGAAAACCTCCCAGCTGACGCCATTGCAGGTCTGCCTGTTTCGTCTGGAGTAGTTGAGGGGAGAGCTCGCGTTATTTTAAACATGGAAGATGCGAATTTAGAAGAGGGAGATATATTAGTTACGGCTTTTACTGACCCTGGCTGGACACCATTGTTTGTGTCTATAAAAGGGTTAGTCACTGAAGTTGGCGGACTTATGACGCACGGAGCAGTTATCGCACGTGAATATGGATTACCAGCAGTCGTTGGGGTAGAGAATGCTACGAAATTAATAAAAGAAGGACAACGAATTCGGGTACATGGAACAGAAGGGTATATTGAAGTGTTGTAATGAAATAAAAGAACATCCGCTATTATAGTGGATGTTCTTTTATTATATAGCTGACTTATTTCTTTAAGCCAGCCGCATAAAAAGGTCCATGAACTGCGATTGTTGATAAAAAGCGAGCAATCTCCTCAGGTGTTTCTTTTTGTCCATTATTTAACCATTGTTGGATGACACCTATATGCGCAGATGCCATATAAGAAGTTAAGTATTCGCTTGGAACAAGTAAATTCTCCTTATTAATGAGAGGACCATTCGTATCTTCAAATAATGTTTTCCACATAAAGTCTTTCAGTTTTGTTTGGAAAGATAAATCTCCTTTCGGACTTAGTACAGCTCTCATAAAATCACTATTTTCATTTAGAAATGCAAGAATAGAAGTGATAAGTATAAATGGCATTGTTGGAGAAGGATTTGATCCAAGGTCAGCAATAACTTCTGGGAATTTCTGTTTAGCAATGTTAGAAAACTCGTACATAATGTCTTCTTGGCATTTTGTCATTAAATCAAATTTATCTTGATAGTGCGCATAGAAAGTACCGCGATTAATGTTTGCTTTCGTTGTAATATCTTTCACTGTAATGGCGTCAAAACCTTTTTCTTCAATTAGCTCCACCAATGCATTTCGTATGGCAGTTTTTGTACGAACAACACGCAAATCTAAATTATTATCGCGCAAAGCATATCCCTCCTTAATTTTACTCAACACATTTAGAAAATGTGTCTTATAACCAACACATTCACGATTTTTGATTATTGTATAAGGTTCAACTCGAACATATAATTCAAAATATAAATAAACAACACGTTGTTGGTTATTATAGATCAAATTAAGGGAGGAGAAAAGAAAATGTTTAAAAATAAACTTTTATTGTTATCACCAGTTATTGCACTACTTGTTGTTTTTATTTTTTCATTAACGTTATTTCCAACTGTTCAACCAAAGCCGAAAAACTTGCCAATTGCAATTGTAAATGAGGATCAAGGTGTAGAAATTCCAAATCAACCGAAAATGAATATGGGGCAAACGATCGTTGATAACATGAAAAAAACAGCGAAATCAGAGGAAGAACCCGCAGTGAAGTGGGTAGAAGTAAAAAATAAAGAAGCCGTTCAAAAGGGATTAAACAATAAAGAGTATTACGCGGCATTAGTCATCCCGAAAGAATTTAGCGCAAAACAAGCGTCGTTACGAACACCACAGCCATCTTCACCTGAGATAGAAATATATATTAATCAAGGAATGAATACGGCTGCATCAACTATGGCAGGACAAATATTACAGGCGATTGTTGATAATATGAACAATACTGTTCGCGCGCAAGTATTAGAAGGATATAAGGAAAAAGGAGGTACATTAACAACAGATCAAGCTGCGAAATTAGTAACACCTATTGTAAAGAACGTGAAAAATATGAATGAGGTCGGCAAAAATAGTGCGAACGGTAACTCACCAATATCATTGTTCCAGCCGTTATGGATTGCAAGTTTAGCTAGTGCAGCGATTATTTTTATTGCGATTAGTAAAATGCCAGTAAGCTCAAGAAAAGAAAACTTTCTGTTAAAAGTAAACCAAATCGTAACAGGAGCTATTGCGACACTTGTAATTGGATTTGGTCTTACATGGATTGCGGATGGGATGGTAGGGTTAAATATTTCGAACTTCACGGATACAGCTCTATTCTTATCCATTACTTCTTTTAGTTTCTTCTTAATGATATCTGCGGTACTTTCATTGGTTGGGCTAAAAGGAATCGGTTTATTCGCTTTATTACTATTCTTCGGGGCGCCGTTACTATCGTTAGCACCTGAGATGTTGTCTCCGTTTTATCAAGACTGGGTTTACTCATGGTTACCAATGAAATTTATGATTGAAGGCTTAAGAGAAATCTTCTTCTTCGGAAAAGGATTAAGCTGGAATACACCTGTTACTGTACTCGTTTGGATTGGTATAGTAAGTATGGTTACTATATTAGCAACTGCATTCAAACGTAGTGTAGTAAAAGGGCATAAAACAGAATTGAACGCTTAAAAAAAAGCCGTTTCACTAATTTGAAGTGCACCCCAATTGTTAGACACAGTCTAACAATTGGAGGTGCATTTTTTATGGCTAAATTTTCTT
>NZ_JASNGE010000048.1:0-28193 GCF_030164735.1 Bacillus sp. RB3 | reverse complement strand
CCAAAGCCTGAAACAAAACCAGAAGTGAAACCAGATCCAAAGCCTGAAACAAAACCAGAAGTGAAACCAGATCCAAAGCCTGAAACAAAACCAGAAGTGAAACCAGACCCGAAACCTGAAACAAAACCAGAGGAAAAACCAGAAGTGAAGCCAGATCCAAAACCTGAAACAAAACCAGAAGTGAAGCCAGAACAGCCTAAAGTCCCTGAAGGATTAGATGTGAATATTGTATCAGACGATTTTGAGTATTACCCTGAATCATTAGAAAATCCTGCTGTAAAAAAACAACTATCACCAGAAGCCCAAAATATTCTAAAAGGTATTAACAATAAATACAATACTAACCTAAAATATGACAGTCTATTAGGTGGTGTATATATGTTAGATAAAAACATGTACTTACCAGAAGGTACAATTGGAGCACAATTTGTTGTATTAGGTAGTACAAATGATTTTAAAATTCTATTCCTTGATAACAATGAAGCTACTGTAGAATTAACAAAAAAATGGGTAACTTTCATGAATGGTTTAAATTTAGATAAAGAAATTCAAGAAACAGTTGAAGCGAAAACAATAAATACATATGAAAAAGGTAATTATAAAATTCGTATTGGACAGTCAACAGCTGAACATACAATGTATGTAGAAGTAGAACCTAAATAACGAGTTAGTATTTACAAGTTTTATTCCATATTGTATACTTTTTAAAAATTAATGTAATAATTATTAGTAAATTACGTGAAGGACAAACCTTACGTACCTCCTAGGGTACAGGTTTGTCCTTTTTTGTATTTAAGGAGGGAAATTTATGAAGGTACGAAAAAGAGTATTGTTAACTTGCGCATCATTAATGTTGGCGTTGCCATCGGTTGCAAGTGCGGCGAATAATAACATACCATTTTTCGATGGTAGCGAAAATTCGTTATTAAAATCAGACGAATTACAATTAAAAGGAAAATTGCTTAGACCAGGAAGTGGTTACAAATCAGGAGAGTTCGATTATAAAGCTGATTTACATTTTCCTGCTGTTTACAATGGCTCTTTCAATTGGGGAAATCCCCGGGAAAATCTAGTCCAAAATGAAGACACATCGGATCCTTATGTTCGAATTTCAAATGATGGGTACATTAACAGTGCAGTTGTTGTTGGGGATCGAATGGTAACAGAAGTTGAACAAGTTACAAAAACTGTTGTTAAAGATAAATATTGGGGTCAGCCAGATTTTGTTTTAACAAATATGGCAAAACATAAAATCATAAAACTAAAAGGATACAATGATTCTTTAGGAAGTTTTTATTGGATTAGGGACATTGCCTATCTTTCAGGCGGATACGCAGGAGCTGGTGGTGTAAATGGTGTGAATAGGTATAGCTTGTGGTATGTACGCACAAGTAAACCTCAAATAAAAGATTTTAAAGCTACGAGTGGAAAAAAAGACGTCCCTGTTAAATTTACATTTAACGGCTTTGAATATGTAAGTAAAAATAAAGGATACAATGACCGAGATCCTAATGGAACAACAGTAAACCCTTATCAAAAAGCTGCTGGAGAGAGGAACCGAGTTAAATGGATGCTAGATATTATAAAAGATGGCGAAACTGTGCATCATCAAGAAAATTATTTACGTTCAAATCCGCAAAAAGATAATGAAAGAGCCAATGAAGGGGATGCTGGAAATTTTACAAAAGATGATGTTAAATGGCAGCCACAAATGTGTGGTCGATATACTGCGAAAATTAAAGTTCTTGATGCTGTTCAAAGGGAATCAAACGAGAAAACTGTTGATTTCACGATAGATGGTAACTGTGGTACTGAAGTAACACCTAACCCGAATCCAGGAAATGAAGATGACTTTAAATATAAAATTGACTTTTCTAGTGATAGAATTGAAGGAGAAACAGCAAGAGAAGGAAAGAATATCAAAACAAGGGTAGATGTATCACGTGATAATTTTAAACCAGAGCGTGATCAATATAGAGTAAAGGTAAACAACAATATTAATAAGTCTCAACAAGAAGTAAATAGCTCTGAATCGGAAAGAGATAGCGCTCAATCTAGTCTAAGTTATTGCCGTCGTAATCCTATTCATGAAGTAGATGCAGAAGGGAATGACCACTACTATGACAGGGATTGCTCTTGGGAAGAAAATAAACTAGATAGTGCGGCAAGTAGGCTAGATAATGCAGCGAAGAAACTGGAAAAAGAGAAGAATAAAATTAAAAAGTTAGATGTATTAGAAGAGAAATATATGAATCCTGAAACAGTAGTTGTGTTAAAACATAACGGACAACAAGTCGCATCACAAAAGGCAAGCTTAACAGAGGGAGAAAAGAAAACATTGAAGCTTGATTGGCAGCATAAGGGAAAAGGAACAATTCAAGCGGAAATTAATCCTGCTGGTAATCGTCTGGACATAGAAGAAACCATGTACAAAAACAACACTATTAAAACAGCTATCTATGCACCATCTAATGAAAAAGGGATGTGCGGTGTAACAAGTGTAAAGGGTGTGGTAGAAACAGTAAGTGAACGTGTGTCAAAAGAGGATACGGTGGGAGAAATATTCTATGAAACATTAAGTGGAAGTATAGATAATTTGGCACCATCTAAGTTTCATTCTGGGTATGGGTTTTCGTATGAAGTAAACGGAACATATAAAAATCAGTGGAATGAAAATTATCCTGGTGTATTTGCAAAAGCAACGGCACAATATCCGTTTGCTGATGAGGGATTAAAATCTAAACAAGATTTAGAATCTAAGAAAAATACAGGTTCTATATCAAGTTTTTCTCCAAAAAATATGTATCTATCGGAGAAAACGGGCCATGTCTTTGATAGTAAAAGACCAACGAAGTCTTTATACTGGGATGGACAAGAGAAAATCATTGATGGTGGGCAAAAATGGTATACCCCAATGAAGACAAAAGATGGTGTATATACCTTTAATGTAGAAACAGCTCCAGCAGGCATCAATGAAATGAGTCTATGTTTAATTGAGCAAGTAGAGATTAAAGGTGTTGCGTATGATGATTTCATAAAAAGAAGAGTATTTCCTGACGATCCATTCCCTGGAGGAAGTGGAGTTGGTTGGAATTGGGCTGGTAAGGAAGATGTACTTTATAAATTAACAGATTGGTATTATATGAGAAATAGGAAATGAGAATAAAATATAGTATAATTAGATGAATCGACACAATAAGATATTCTTCTTAAACTAGTAGCTGAATGGATAAACCAAAGGCACATCCCTTAATGGGATGTGTCTTTTTTCGTAGAAAGGGGAAGTTTGAATGGATAAAAAGAAAAAACAACGTATGAAATGTGTAATTTTTATTGGAATTATTGCAATGATTGTATCGTTATATATTGGAAGCGAATTTCAAGATCGGGATGGGAAAGGTTATGCTCCTGCAAAGTATTTTGAAACAGGAACAAAATTGATATCCTTTTAATAATAATTTTGTCTCTTTCATCAACTGTCGTGAAAAGTATTTCCATGCGAGCACTTCTTTTCTCCATAAAATGAAAAAGAAAGAATAGCAACCGACCACCTAGGAATATTCGGTTGCGTTAGATTAATTACAACATGTTTTTGGTATGCTTAATAGGTTGTAAACCTTGTTATAACAGAGTTTTTGGAGGTTTTTTAATTTATGATTACGTGTTTTAAAATAGAAAAAACAGATATTTTTTAGAAATGATTGACATGAAACTATATATATCATAATATTGAGATTGTAATATTAAAGAAAATAAATCCAACATTTTCATATAGACTTTAGATTAGCTAAAAGGACACACCTAAGGCGTTTTACGCCATAGGTGTGTCCTTTTTTGCGTTTAAAGGCTACATAAGGAGGAATACAAACATTGAAGCCGTCTAAGTTTCAAAAGAAGCAGATTATAGCGGTAGGTTTAGCTGCTATAACAGTAGCGGGTATCTATGGATACAATCATTTTGCAGTAGAAAATGCAGTAAAGCCAACGAAAGTTGTTGTAGCTGCAAAGGATATACCTGCGCATACAGAGATTAAAGAAGAAATGCTAGTGGAACGAACATTACCTGGTGATGGGATTCCTCCAAATGCATTACGCGTAAGTAAAAAAGAGGTTATAGGTAAGTGGACAAATGATGGACAGCCCATCACCGAAAATAGCTATCTTTTTAAAAATAAAATAGTAAAGAAAGAGGAGTTACCTGACTCTGCAATTTTAAATTTGAAAGATGGAGAAGTTGCATTCCCGTTACTCGTTGATTTGGAAACAAGTTCAGGTAATAGTATCATTCCTAACACTTATGTGGACTTGTATTTCAAGCAGGTTGTGAAGGACGGGGACAATGAGAAGGTAGTCTTCGGTGGTCTTTTCCAAGGTGTACGTGTTACGGCTGCAAAGGATAGCAATACAGAAGATGCATTTGTACTAGAAAAGAAAGAATCAAAAGATGAACAAGAAGGAAAACAAAAGCCAAAGGTAACGCGATTATATACATTGGCTGTTTCACCAGAACAACTTCAATATCTAAACCGTGCGAAAACACTTGGAGATGTAATTCCTGTTGCAGTTGGACAAAAGGTAGAACAAACAGGGAAAGAATTAGAACCAGCAGAAGGATTCTCGCAAATATCTGACCAGAAAAATATTTTAGACTATGTAGAGAAGCATTCAACCAATCCCATATCTAAAAGTGTAAAAGAATATGTTGCACAGTATCTGAACGAATCCAAATAAGGAAGGGGCTTTTAAGATGGACCGGCAAGTAAGAATGGTTGCCTTTTATGCGACAAACGAAAACGTAGGAAAAAGTACGTTAAGTATTGCGATGGCAAATGAGTTAGCTCATTTAGGGAAAAAGGTGCTTTATGTAGAAGCGGACCAAGTAAGACCAAACTTCGCGGTTGGAACAGGTCTTAGCCATGAGAGTAAAAACATGCTAGGGCTTGTAAGAAAAGAAAATGAATACAATCTCTTGCAATATATTTGTACCAAGCAAGATTTACTAGAAAAAAAAGTGAATCCAAGGCTGACGCAAAAATTACACGATAAGATGGATTTTCTGGTGTTTCCATCAGGGTATAGCTTAAATCAATTCCCAGAGATTCAAAACAAAGAATTGTTTGTAACGACATTTATCGAATCACTTGTAGATACAGAATATGACTACATCATTCTATCGGTACCAACTGAATTATCCGAGGTGCTTAGTTACCCAATTCTATACCAATCAGACCTTGTTGTTCATGTGCTAAATGGCAACCCTCGTGGTGCGTTAGCAATTAAAAGAGAATTACAACTAATAGAAGAAGCAAAGCTAACATTTCCTCGTATGATTCATGTTTTGAATATGGGAGACGAGGACTATGTAGAAGATATTGAAATGCTTTCTTCCCAAAAAATTGCAGTGACAATTCCGTATGACAGAGATCGTACGAGTTATGAATGGGGGATGCAATTTGGTTCCCCGCAAATTAATGCAAAGGTCCATCATATTATGGAAGCAGCTGGTCTTGATATTCCATCCCAGCACTCCTCTATGAAAAAGGGTCTCTTTGGTTTACGAAATTAAAAAGGTGGCAAGTAGTATGTGGGGCTATTTACAGGAAAAACAAGTATCCTTAAAGCGAAATCGAGTGGACTTATATCACTTTGGTTATAGGATTCGTTCTAAATCGGTGCGAAAGTTAGGAACAACTACAGCTCAACAAATTAAAGATATTACAGATGAAATTCGTGCATTTTTAGTAAAAGAACATCGTGATATCTTAAGCGAATCCTTTATGAATAAAGAGAAGAGAACAGCTGTGGAGCAAATTATTAAAGGATTTTTACTAAGCAATCAAGTCGTCGTTTCAGATGTACCTTCAGAACAGTTACTAAATATGGTGTGTGATGAAATTGTTGGATTTGGGATTATAGAACCTTTAAAAGAAGATAAGGATGTAACTGATATTTATATCAATGGTACAAAAGAAATCATTTACGAAAAAATCGGAGAGGGAGAATGTACATTTCCTTACCGATTTGAGACAGAAGAAGAAGTGAAAGCCCTAGCTTATAAGATGGTAAACAGTACATCAGAGTCATTAAATACAGCAAAGCCATATGTTGACTGCGTATTTCCGTATATACGTATCAATATTGCGTTAGATGAACTTGGGGGACTCGGAACAACGATAACGATTCGTAAGAATGCGGATCACCTTCGTGCTTCTGAAGAGCGGATGTTATCTACCAATCAAGCATCGAAAGAAATGTTGAACTTTTTGGCTGCAGTTGTGAAAGCCAAAATGAATATTTTAGTTGCTGGAGCTACGGGTACAGGGAAATCAGAGTTTATGAAATATCTTGCTTCTCACATTCCGAAAGGAAAGAAAAAAGAACGTACTCTTGTAGTAGAAGATAACCCTGAATTATATTTGCATCGCATTTTTCCAGAACATCATTTTGTTCCGATGCAGTGTAGGGCATCGGAAGTAGAAGAAAATGCAATCGACTTTGATAGATTGTTAACAAATGCTTTACGTCAAGGGCCCAAGCGATTAATTGTAGGGGAATCGAGGGGGAAAGAAGCGTTAAAAATGATTAACTTTTTCCAAACAGGACATCCTGGTTTCACCTCTGTCCATGCAAGAAGTGCAAAAGAAGCAGTTAGGCGTTTAATGCTTATGTGTCTGCAAAGTGGTGCGAATATTGATGCCCAGTATTTATATGAATTGATTTCACAGACATTTGATGTAATTGTCTTTTTGGAAAAGAAAGATGATGGAAATCGTTATATTACAGAGATGATTGAACTATTGGATTATCAGGAAGATATACAGTTTAATCCATTGTCTCAGTTTATGCCAACATATGAGAAACAAGATGAAATGAATGAAAGAATAGGGAAAATTCATGGCCAACATATTATTACAGGAAGAATATCAGCTGATATGGAGAAGAAATTCCGTTCTTCTACTGTAAATCCAGCTCTTTATGCACCATTCCTTTCAAAACAGGAGGTGCAATATGCGTAGTTTATTAGCCTATGGATGCATATTCTTGATATTTATTAGTGTAGTATTGCTCGTTTTACTTTTTGCAAAATCTAAGGGTTCTGCCCTCTCTCAATTTGTACAAGAAAACGAGAAAGAAGAAAGGCGCTTGGAATTAAGGAATATTAAAGGGATACGGATGTATTTGCCACAATCCGTTATCCAAGAAGCCAAAAAGTACGAGTGGAAATTGAGAAAAAGCATGTACTGGGTATATACGATTCTTTCCGGAATGAGTATTGCAGCAGTATTCTATTTTTCCTTTGGTAGAGATCCTTTTACACTGATTACTGTTTTATCTGGATTTTTAGTTCCAAGGTTTCTTCTTTATCGAAGAAAAAAACGTTACTACTTGATTGTCATTGACCGTCTTTCTATTTACATGAAGGCAGTAGCAAATGCACTTCAAATTAGCAACAATGCAAAACGGGTGTTAGTTCAGGTGAAACCAATGATGCATGAAAGCATTCAAGAAGAAATAGAAAAAGTTTCTCTTTTATTAGAAGGTGGAACCACAATGCATCGTGCATTTAGAGAATTCAATGAAACGTTTAACTTTAGAGAATTGGTATTCTTCCATGAAATGTTGGAAGTGTGTAGCCGAGAAGGTGGAACAAATTCAGTACAAGTCCTACTAGATATTGCAGAAGATTTTGAAAAACAAAAGCTATACCTGGCAAGATTGCGTTCTAGTTTGTCGCAAGCACAACGTGCTTTTGTACAGAACTGCTTAATCGTTATCGCCATGCCAATTGTTATTATGTTGATGTCAAAAGAAGCATATGGATTTTTAGCAGGTTCTATGATGGGGAAAATTGCGTTAGCGGTAAATATGTTGATTGTATTTTTTCTAGCAACCCGTGTAGAAAAGATTGCAAATTATAACCCAACAGAAAGAGGGGAATAAGGTGTCTACGATTTTAGCTGTAGTGGTATTCGTTGTCATGTACTGGATATTCTCTACCTTTATACAAAGTAAAAAAGACAGCGGTAGCTTACTTACGAACTATGTAGAAAATGCAAAACGAATTGAAAAGAAGAATTTAAATCAAATGATGCTTGCTCCCTTCCAGTCGTTATCACATAAGTATCTGACAGAAGAAAAAAAAGAGCAGATCCAGAAAAAGTTAGAAGAAGCTGGCTTGGATACGGAACCAGAAGAATATCTGAAAATGAAGGTAGCATACCCCATCATTTTTACCTCTGTTTTCTTAATATGTACTGTATTTCATGATTACTATTTATTTAAAGTAGGTGCTCTAATGTCACCATTGCTTTATCTCTATCCTGATTATCTATTAAAGAAAAGAAGCAAACAGGCGATTGAAGCTAGGAAGTTCGAATTACCAGAGTATCTAATTCCAATGTTGCAGTTGTTAAAAACACATACAACATTAGAAGCAGTAAAAAAGGCAGAGATATATGCTGGAAGACATCTTCGTCCGTATGTATCTACACTTACTGCGGAATTAGAAATGTATGCGGGCTCGGATCAACCATTTCGAAACTTTGCTGCTGCTTTAAATAGTCCAGAAGTAAATACCTTTACGATTGCATTGCAACAAGCACAAAAAACGGACAAGGTACAGAGTCT
Source organism: Bacillus sp. RB3 (assembly GCF_030164735.1). Taxonomy (NCBI): domain Bacteria; kingdom Bacillati; phylum Bacillota; class Bacilli; order Caryophanales; family Bacillaceae; genus Bacillus; species Bacillus sp. RB3. Next base: position 19,565 of record NZ_JASNGE010000048.1, on the reverse strand, counting down.
TCACATTATGGACTCACAAATTAAAATGATGCGCGAGTTAAAACATGAGAACTATAACCGTCTCATTCAAAATAAGCCGATGGAAATGAATAAATTTAACGTTGCTGTTATTGGTTGTATTGTGATTTATCCGATGGTGATTGTTATTCAATCTTTAATGCAAGGATTTGCAAGTTTATAGAAAACATTATCAAAAATGGACTAAGTAAAGGAGTAGTACACATGTTAGCAAAAATGAAGAGTTGGTTAAAAAATGAGGATTCACAGTTATCATCAGAAAACGGTATGCTAATCGCTTTGGCGGTAATTATCGTATTAGTCATTGGCCCATTTGTATGGAAAGCAATCCAAGGTGGTTATGATACGATCCTGGCACGATTCACAAAAGCATCAAATAATGCAGATGTGGATTCTTGGAACAAGTAATAGAAGTTTTAGATTAATGATGTTTGTTACGTATAGCTCAAATAAATAGATAAGGGGAATTTAAATATGTTAGCAAAAATGAAGAGTTGGTTAAAAAATGAGGATTCACAGCTATCATCAGAAAACGGTATGTTAATCGCTCTGGCGGTAATTATCGTATTAGTCATTGGCCCGTTTGTATGGAAAGCAATCCAAGGTGGTTATGATACGATCCTGGCACGATTCACAAAAGCATCAAGTAATGCAGACGTAAATTCTTGGAATAAGTAATTAAAAATTTAAATAGATAAGTTCTAATTTTAGTAGATACTTAAAATTGATATATAAAGGAGACGAAATGAAATGTTAGCAAAAATGAAAAGTTGGTTAAAAAACGAAGACTCACAATTATCATCAGAAAACGGTATGTTAATCGCGTTAGCGGTGATTATTGTATTAGTCATTGGCCCGTTCGTATGGAAAGCAATCCAAGGTGGTTATGATACAATTCTAGCTCGATTCACAAAAGCATCAAGCAATGCAGATGTTGATTCTTGGAACAAAAAATAAATATAAAAATAAACGAGGGGGCTACTCTAAAAGTGGTTCCCTTTTTTACACAGTATTTTTATATGAAATTAAGAGGGGAGTAAAGAAAATGAGCCTGTATATCATGGGATTATTTCTAAGTTATATGGTACTTAATGTATTTACCGACTTAAAGTATAGAAAAACAAAAAATATATGGCATTTCATTTTTTTAATAGTAGGTTTTGGTATCACGTATTTTGCTGGAATACGAACGGGAAAAGAGATTGTAATTGTACTAACTATGGCCTTAGTATGTGGCTTATTGTTAGAGACATTTAAATTTTCTTCACCCGGTGATACGAAAATGCTTGTGGTGGTAGGTTTATATGTTAGCAATGTAGTAGAAGAATCGGCTATGCTTACCACAATTACACTAACAGCTTTCCATTTACTATTCTTTTGGATAGCTAGTGTGTATCGATTAATTAAGATTTTAGGGTTTGTAGGAGCGATTAAAGACCAATTGGAGCATGCTGCTTCTATATTTGGGGCAAAACTACCAAAGAAAGAAATACAGCTGATACAGAGCTTTCCAGGGGCTTGTTCTATTTTATTAGGAGCAATTGTGTATATTGCTTTCACTATTTACCAAAATGGAGGTATCTTGGCTTGAACAGTAGAATCATTCATCAAAGAGAAACCTATATTTACTTTACAATTTTTGCTCTAATAGGCGTTATTATTTTAAACATGTTTATTAATATATTGTTTGTATTAGCATATCCTTTACTAATAGGATTAATTGTGCAGGTTATCTTGTTGCAGAAGATAAAGAAGCCATTTTATCGCAGCGGAAAAGAATTAACAGAACAGTTAAAACTAAAAAATATGTTTCTAGTAGAATCAAATATTTTAGGAGATGAAGAAGGAACAGTTTATGAGGTGCATCAAATGCCTTTTACAATCTCTAATGGATTAATTAAAAAAGATAAGACTTATAAAGTGATAAAACAAGAGTATGAGAGAAAAGTCAAAGAGGATTTAACGAAAATTTCTAAATGGCAAGTTACAACAAAAGCTAGACTTGTTACGACAACTCATTTTCGTTTATATACAATTTGGCAGAAAAATAGTACCGGTTATCAATTGAAAAAAATTGAGGAGTGTGTTGATCCATACGCCAAGATGAACCTTATACAATGGATGATTGCTTCATTTTGTACGACTGGTCGTATTAAGTACGATAAGAAACCAAAAGAGTGGGCAAGCTATGAATGGATTACTTTAAGGTAAATAAAAAAGATAGAACGTAAAACTCCTGTCTTTTTTTATTTAGCTCTTAAAATATGAAAGAAAAATGAATATATTAAACATTGTAATAGATAGAACATTCAGGGGAGTAGATTTAATTGACTGATTTACCAATGATTATGGGAATGCTATTTTGGTTAGGATGGGCTCTATTCTGCTGTTTAGCTCTTTTTGTAGCAAACGATGAAAATAAGTACTTAAAAAGCCTCTCGTTTAGTATGTTTATGACTGTGTTAGTCATTAAGATGGGTGGATATTAATAGAGGGTGTATCCAGCTCACTTTTTATTATGTCAAATTAGTAGTTTTATTTGGTTTAAAAGGATCTCCATATATAAATGGAGATCCTTTTAAAATGACGATGAGATATGACTCGATATCTCGTGTAGGACACTTTAATTATACATTATTTCGAGAAATTAGAAAAGAATGAATGTACAACAAAGGCTAGATTTGCATGACAATACATTTTCGTTTGTATACAATTTGGACAAAAAAAGTATAACCTATCAGATGAAGAAAGTAGAAGATTGTATAGATCCATATGCCATGATGAACCTCGTTCAATGGATCATAGCATCGTTTTTTACAACTGGTCGTGTGAACTACCCACCACTTAACGTCATAATGGACTAGAATTTTTTGACTCCACCAAACCGAAATTGTGTAGTGATAGTAAAGTAATTTAATAATAAATTTGTACAAAAAATAATACCTAAAACAGAAATAATAAAGTTGTTTAATTTCAGCTATCTATTTTTTTATAATACATCTATTGAACAGTTTTTTTATGTGTTGGATAAGCTGTAATTAATACTGGTGATTCATTCTCTGTTATTTGCTAAACAGTATCTATAGAAACAAATCTTAACTGTTCATATTGAGGATTTTGAATAAAAGATACATCTTTAAATTCTCCAAAATTTATCTTTTTCAATATTTCTTCCGCTAAATATTGTTTATCTTTCAACTCTATCCCAAGGGCATTTTTGAAAAACTTAGCCTTATCTTTTCCCCTTTCATGCTCCATATTTAGAAGGTATTTACTCAACTTATCATCGTGTATTTTACTCCCTTCTAAAATCCCACTTAAAGTTAAATGAAAGTTTTCAACACCCTTAAATTTCCCTTCTGAATAAGCATTAAGAATTGCCTGATATAAAGAGGAGAATTTTAAGGGCTTTTTCCTATCGATATCAATAATTTCATTTAAATATGTAGAATAATCTCCAAACAATATTTTTTCTTTTTTATCGTTTTACGACAGAAGACTCCCTCCTTACTTTGTGTAAAGGTGAGATAGCACCAGCAAATAGGTGGGAGATGAATGTCGGTTGGCGTAAGCCAACATGTTTGCTATTATATACTTGTACAGATCGCTCTTTGCAAACTGAAGATATAAGGTTGGTTGCAGAAAAACGTTGCAATCGTAAAATCTTCAACGTTCTACCATCCCACGTTTGCCGAAGTTGCGAAAACCAAGCTAAAGTAGGTAGCGTGATGAGTCAACGTACAAGATACTTCTGTTTTCACCGTAGGGACTACGGGCTGAGCCTGCTAAGATAACTGGTGGATACATCGGTGTTCGCAGGAATCTCCCACTTCAAACAGTCCGTAAGGACGTTAAGTGGTGAGTAGTTCAATAGAACGGGAAATCATAGTACAACAATCAAAAAAACTTAAAGTACTAATAAGTACTAATAAGTAAAATGCTACTTAAATCCTTAATTACAGGAACTAAACTATATTCTTCTTTCTTTGCTTTATAATATTAAGCATCTGACTACGTAGCAGGAGTTGTAGAAAGAAGCTGATACAGAAGATTATGAAGAGAGAAAGTTTTAGTGGAATTTAAGCAACAGCTGATTAACTGTTAGTATTTTTCTTTGTAAAAAAAATTCAATAATTTATCGTTGCAACCGCTTACTTTTTGTGTATAATGAAGGTAAGTTAATAATTAAAAGGATTGTTACTGTTCAGCAGGCAAAACCTAAATTGATCTAGAGGCTACGGGTGTAGTGTGGCTTTTGGAATCAGTTTAGGTTTTTTTATTACCTTTTGTGACTTTAAGAAGAAGGTGGAACAATATGAGAATCCATAAAATCTTAAATAACAATGTTGTTTGTACGATGAAGGATAATGAGACAGAAGTTGTACTTATGGGCAGAGGTTTGGGATTTCAGAAAAAAGTAGGCGATGCGATTGATGAATCTAAGATAGAAAAAACCTTTGTGCTAGAAACAAGAGAATTATCAGAGAAACTCGCTAAGTTGCTAACTGAAATTCCTGTAGAAAATTTAGAGATTACAGAGAGAATTATTCAGTTTGCTAAGACAGTTTTGCCGGGGGATTTAAGTGATTATATTTATCTTACATTAACGGATCACTTAAGTTTCGCCTTAACTCGGCATAAAGAAGGAATGGATCTCAAAAATACTCTGCTTTGGGAGATAAAGAGGTTCTATCAGAAAGAGTTTGAAATTGGTCTACAAGCTTTGAACATCATTGAAGAAGAGACTGGGCTTAGACTTTCTGAAGATGAGGCAGGGTCAATTGCACTGCATTTCGTTAATGCACAGCAAGGAGAGCCGGCAATGCAACAAACGGTAACGATGACGAAAATCGTCCAAGATATTTTAAATGTTGTAAAGTACCACTATAAGATGAACTTAGATGAGAATTCATTTAATTATAGTCGGTTTGTAACGCATTTACGATATTTTGCTCAGCGTTTAATGCAGAAAGAATTGAGCTCGGCCGATGATGATTTTTTATACGAGCAAGTGAAAAATAAGTACGAAGAGGCGTATTGTTGTACAGAAAAAATTGAAGCATACTTACAAAAAGCACATAATAGTCATCTTTCAAAAGATGAAAAGGTGTATTTGACGTTGCACATTCATCGTGTAACGAAACGCAATGAATTATGTAATTGAATAAACGGGATTGTTACTGTTTAGCAGGCAAAACCTAAATTGACTTGTAATGGAGTGATTCGTATGTATCGCACCGTTATGGTTAGTTTAGGTTTTTTCTTTTTATAAAAATGATAAATGAGATGATTGTAGGGGGGAGAAATTATTATGAAGTATGAAAAATTGGCAAAAGACATACTGAAACATGTTGGCGGGAGAGAAAATATAAATAGCGTTATACATTGTATAACTCGCTTACGATTTCAGTTGAAAGATGAGGGGAAAGCTAATACAGAAGTACTGAAAAGTATGGAAGATGTTGTGACTGTGATGAAAAGCGGCGGACAATATCAAGTTGTAATTGGTAACCATGTATCCGACGTGTATAAAGCGGTTATTGCTGCCGGAGGATTTCAAGAAACAGAGGAAGAAAGTGCGAGTGAGAAGAAAAAGAGTAGTCTAATAGATATTCTTTCTAGCATTTTCACTCCTATTTTAGGGGTGTTAGCTGCAACAGGGATGATTAAAGGATTTAATGCACTATTTGTAGCGTTAGGCTGGTTAAGTACACAGTCAGGAACGTATCAAATATTAAATGCAGTTGGCGATTCGTTATTTTATTTCTTCCCGATCTTCTTAGGATATACAGCAAGTAAGAAATTCGGAGGATCACCATTCATCGGTATGGCAATTGGTGGAGCATTAGTCTATCCGGCTCTATCCGGTATAACAGCAAGTGAGCCATTATATACGTTATTTGCAGGGACTATGTTTGAATCACCAATTCATATTACGTTTTTAGGAATACCAGTTATTTTAATGAACTATGCATCATCTGTTATTCCAATTATCCTCGCTTCTTATTTTGGAGCGAAAGTAGAAAAGTCTTTAAAGAAGGTCATTCCGGATGTTGTGAAAACATTTGTACTACCATTCTTAACGTTACTAATCGTTGTACCAGTTACATTTCTCGTTATTGGTCCAATTGCGACGTGGGCAGGGCAGTTTTTAGGACAGGCGACGCTTTGGCTTTATAATTCAAGCCCATTAGTAGCGGGTGCTTTACTCGGTGCTTTCTGGCAAGTGCTTGTCATATTCGGCCTTCATTGGGGCGTTGTTCCGATTGGCTATAATAATTTAGCAGTACACGGTATTGATCCGATACTAGCGCTTATATTTGCTGCTTCATTTGCTCAAATTGGTGCTGTACTTGGCGTTTGGATGAAAACGAAAGATCAGAAATTAAAAACACTTAGTATTCCGGCTTTTATTTCAGGTATTTTCGGTGTTACAGAGCCGGCGATTTATGGTATTACACTCCCTCTTAAAAAGCCGTTTATTATGAGTTGTATTGCTGGGGGAGTTGGCGGCGCAATACTTGGCGTATTTGGTACACAAAGTTATATGACGGGTGGGCTTGGCATATTTACGCTTCCGACATTTATTAGTCCGGAAGATGGGATTACAGCTGGATTTTGGGGAGCAATTGTTTCGATGGTTGTTTCTTTAATAGTAGGTTTTATTCTGACTTACTTATTTGGTTTTACAAAAAAGCAAACATCTACAGAAACAGATGGAACAATTGATAAAGTTGCTGCATCAAACGATGATGAAGTAATCTTTAGTCCTTTTCATGGTGTAGTTATGCCACTTCAAAACATTGATGATGCTGCATTTGCATCAGGTGCGTTAGGTGAAGGCGTTGCGATTGAGCCTTCGGAAGGAAAGTTATTTTCACCAGTATCAGGTACAATTTCTGCGCTGTTCCCGACGAATCATGCAGTAGGAATTACGGCGGATTCAGGTGCTGAAATTTTAATCCATATTGGGATGGATACTGTGAAATTAAATGGCGAGTTTTTCTCCTCTCATATTGAACAAGGAGCGAGAGTAGAAAAAGGGCAATTACTTATTGAATTTAATATAGCTGAAATTCAAAAGGCGGGTTATATTGTGACAACACCAGTTGTTGTTACAAATTATGATAAATATAGTATGAAAAAAACTGAAGTAGAAAAGATTCAAGCAGGAGATTCTTTACTAGAGTTAGGAGTTAAATAGTAGTTACATTTCATTATGTTTCACACGAAGAAAGGTATTCCTTGAGAATCGTAATACCTTTCCTCGTTAAATCTTATATAAAGGAGTTTTTCTATATGTCTAAAGTTATTTTTCCTAAAGGATTTTTATGGGGGGGAGCGATTGCTGCCAATCAAGTTGAAGGCGCATATGTAGAAGACGGAAAAGGATTAACGACGGTTGATCTATTACCAACTGGTGAAAACCGCTGGGATATTATGAAAGGAAATATTCATTCCTTCACACCAGTAGAAGGAGAGTTTTATCCATCACACGAAGCAATTGATTTTTATCATCGTTATAAAGCAGATATTGCTCTTTTTGCAGAAATGGGATTTAAAGCGTTACGTGTATCGATTGCGTGGACGCGTATTTTCCCAAATGGTAATGATGAAAAGCCAAATGAAGCAGGATTACAGTTTTATGATAACGTATTTGATGAACTGTTGAAGCATGGCATTGAACCAGTTGTTACGATGGCTCACTTTGATGTGCCTGTTCATTTAGTAGAAAAGTATGGAAGCTGGAGAAGTAGAAAGCTTGTAAAATTCTTCGAGACGTACGCAAAAACGATTTTTAATAGATATAAAGATAAAGTGAAATATTGGATGACGTTTAATGAAATTAATATGCTTTTACATTTACCTTTCATGGGAGCAGGTCTAGCATTTAAAGAAGATGATAATAAAAAACAAATTCAGTATCAAGCAGCTCATCACCAACTTGTCGCAAGTGCGTTAGCTGTAAAAGCTTGTCATGAAATCATTCCAGATGCAAAAATTGGTTGTATGCTCGCAGCTGGTGCAACGTATCCATATACATGTAATCCAGACGATGTTCTTCGTGCGATGGAACAAGACCGTGAATCATTCTTCTTCATTGATGTACAAGCAAGAGGAGCATATCCTGGATACGCAAAACGCTTCTTTAAAGATAATAATTTAACAATTGAAATGGAAAAAGAAGATGAAGAAATTTTAAAAGAGTATACTGTTGATTATATTGGATTTAGTTATTATGCAAGTAGAGCAACAAGTACAGATTCAGAAGTGTTAAAAAGCATAACGAGCGGGAATGTATTCGGTTCAGTTGAAAATCCATATCTTGAAAAATCAGAGTGGGGATGGACGATTGATCCAAAGGGCTTCCGTATTACAGCGAACCAACTTTATGATCGCTATCAAAAACCTTTATTTGTTGTTGAAAATGGTCTCGGTGCAATCGATCAATTAAATGATGAAGACGAAGTGAATGATGAGTACCGTATTGATTATCTAAAGAAGCATATGATCGAAATGTCCGAAGCAATTCAAGATGGAGTAGATATTATCGGTTATACAAGTTGGGGCCCGATTGACCTTGTCAGTGCTTCTACTGGCGAAATGAAAAAACGTTATGGATATATATACGTTGATAAAGATAATGAAGGAAAAGGTTCATTAAAAAGATCGAAGAAGGACAGTTTCAATTGGTATAAAGAAGTAATTGCGACGAATGGTGAGAGTTTAAAATTTTAATTAGGAAAAGGAGGCACCTTGATGGATGTCTTCTTTTTTCGTTGTGAATAAAGCATGGAGGAAGAGTGCTATGACTAGAACGTATAAAGAAATAATTAATGAAATGAACAGAGTTTATAATTAATTCTAAATTTTACCGTTTTAGGAGTTAAAAGATGAGTACGGTCTTACAGGACAGCAAGGGAGCATGCTATTTCATATTAATTTAAATGAGAATACGACAGCAAATCACATTACGGCTACTTTTAATATATCAAAAAGGGCTGTGAGCCAAGTTCTATCGGAATTGGAAAAGCAGAAGATGATTTCAAAACAAGTAAACCCTAACAATAAAAGGGAGTATTTCCTTACACTTGGTCCAAACGGTAGTAAGTATATAGAGCGATTGTCTGAGTTAGATGACGTATTAATTGAGAAATACTTTTCAAAAATCGATATAAATGCTTTAGAGCAAATGACGGATACGTTAACGAAAATAAATAAGGTTATATTGGAAGAAAAACAGAAGGATCTTGATTGTAATGAATAAAAAGGAGGGGAAGCATGTGATGAGTTACATACAAAATATGATTACGATAGCAAACTTTGTATGTGGCCTTTTGGCTATTTACGCTGTTTTCGTTCACTATATGTAATTGGGATTTCTTAATTGGCATTACAGGTAATCCTTCTTGTTCCAATAATATGTATCTCTTTTTGTTATTCTCTATGAGAACCTCTTGTGCCCTCATTACGCCTCCTTCTATGGGCGACGACCCCACCTTTAGTACATATATTTTTCTGGATATTATGTACATATTTTGCTATATTTTCAATGTGTGTATAACGAATCTAATATGTATAAGAAAAGAGTATATATGCCCTAAGGACCTCACCATCTCCATAGGATGGCGAGGCTTTTTAATGTACCAAAAAAAGACACCCAAATAAGAGTGTCTTTTCCCATAGTTTTTAGCAGAAGCAAGAAGCTCCAACAATAATTAATAAAATAAATAATACAACTAATAAAGCAAATCCTCCTGCAAAGCCGCAGCCGCCACCGCAACTACCACCAAAGCCCATAATAATTCCTCCTTTAAATAGTAGGAGAAAAATAAGGAGTCACTCATGTATTTTAATGGATTCAAATTACTTTATGTTTTTATGGATTAAATGAGCAGGTCCTTTTGAAAATAAAAAAAAGGCGCCATAAAGCGCCTCCCATTTGGGTAAATAAGAAGTGAGGTTTCTAAGATAACTGAAAAAATAGAACAGGTGCTTAGATTTTATCACGATTTTTTGCTGAATGAACATGCATTATTACATATTATCATAAACCCCTCTATTTTCCATTTGATAAAATGAATTACCAATATTAACAAGATTCAAATAAATATTTCTATAAATTCAAAATATTTACAATTAATGAAAAAGTGATACATTTAAGTTGCAAGTTATAAAAAAGTATTAAGGGGGCATTTTTATGTTTAAGAAATTAGTAGTAGGAGCATTAGTAGCTGGTATCGCATTAACAGGGGGGATTGGGGCAGCTTCAGCAAGTACAGAAAATGGATCTAATACACCAAGTTCTATAAAACAATTAGCAGAATGCTATAAAAAGGAAAATGGTAAGTATGTAAGAGAAGTGAGAAATTCCAAAAGAATTTTTGCTACTACTTTTACTGAACAAGCTTGTGGCGGGACAGTGTATTGGTATTTAAAAGAAATCAATGAAGATGGCGGGGGATATGTCGCTAAGTATGAGGGTTGGATTCAATAGTATGTTTATTTTAAAAGAAAGACACTCTTTTAGGTGTCTTTCTTTTAAATATTTCCATAAAAAAAGACACTCTAAGGTGCCTTCCTCCGACTTGAACCACTTTAATTTTAATAATATGTATTGGACTTTCATCCAAAGATAATTCTAACATGTTTTGATATAAATGAAAGCGGATCCTTTAACTTACTTAATTACTTTGTCCATAATTTCTTTATATTTGTTAAATTGGGCATCTTCCATATCACCATTCATTTGTATAAGGAAGTTACCTTTTGCGTAAGTATGAGAGAATAGTATTTGATTACCATTACCTAAATCGTCATAGTATTTCTTAGCTTTTTCAAGATCTTCTTTGTTTTTAAACTCAAATATTCTACTACCACTATCTTCACCTAATGCTGGAACCAGAATGCGCTTTGCTTCTTTTCTAGTATTTCCAAATTCTTTTTCTGGTAGATCACTAGGATTGTCAGCTTCTAATCCTGCAGCTTTAAATTCTTCAATTACCTTACCAACCGTGACATTATTTGTCATTGATTTAACGCTGTCACAAGCGGATAAACCAAATAATAATAGAGCTCCAATAAGTAATACTGCTAATCTTTTAAACATAGTTGTTCATTCCTCCTAATGTAAACGAAAAAGAGAGCTGGAGCCTTCAAGGAGGTATGGAAACAATTATGAGCTTCAAGGGCCATCTTAGAATTCAATACCACAATTCATTTTTTGGAAGTGTATTTGAGAACCTTTTATTTTTGGATTATAAGAGTGCTCTCACATTTACGACAAGCAATTTTCTCTTCTTCAAAAATGAATAGATTCTCAGCATCACATTCTGGGCATACAACTGCAAATGGTGTTTTTATATTTTTATAGCATAGGAAAGACATGACTGCCAGGAATAGAGCAGGTATAACAAGCATCATAAGTAAGAATAGGCCTGCAAAAACGCCTGCAATTATGGAAAGTGGTTTCATTAGTTTTCTACCCACGGAGTTTACTTGATTATCCTTCTTACGAAAAGCAGTAACAAGGTAAGTATTGGTTTCTCTTACCTGCTCAAATGCTCTTACTGTATTGTAATCTTGTTCATTCATAGTGGAATAGGAAGTGTTTTGCCCTTGAAACCCTCGTTGTATATAATAGTTGTTTGAATCAGCTATTCGTGGTGTATACGAGATTCCAGTTCCAGGTATATAAGTTGTTGTTCTTGATTCAGGTGGAATGGAGTTCCTTCCCGTACCTGTGTATGTAAAGTTAATTTTCACACCCGGGGAAAATTGGATAATTCTACGAAACTTATAACCCATAATATTGTATCCTCTCCATCTAATTAATATAATCATTTACTTATTATAACAAATTTTTAACTTAAAATTAATATATTATGTTGAAACAAACTAATAAAAGAGAGTAATATTGAAGTTGACTAATTTAAGGTGCTTTAGGAGTCCTTTTTTATAAAGAAAAGACATCCTAAGGTGCCTTCCGACTTGAACCACTTTAATTAAAATAATATGTATTGGACTCCCATCCAAATATTATTTTTTCATGTTATGTTATATTTTGTTATGATTTTTAATTGCGGTTAACACCCAATTTTGATTCAATTTCATTTAAGCTAGCTTGAGCGTTACTTAGTTTTTGATCGAAAAGCTTGATTTATTTTTGAGCTTCTTCCATTCTTCCTTTCAACGGGGCTACTCCTTTTACTCCTTGAGTTACAGCTTATCCAACATTACTTCTATAGTTAGTTGCTAGTCCAAACTCTACTCTGAATTTCTCAATCTTTTCTTTTCATGTTATTTGTTACTCGTTATAGGGAAAGTTATCATGCAATGAAGAGTGAGAAATCAAGAATTATAAAAAATATAGTATGTTGGAAATAATATATTTAGATGTTATAATTAAAATCTCTAAAACTACCCAAAAAAGACTACCAATATGAAATTGTACCCAATTGTTAATTATGTGTCTAACAATTGGGGTGCACTTCACAAATGGTGGTCTTTTTTATATAGGTGAGATTGTACTAGTATGATAAAGTAGAATTAACTGTATATTGTGAGGGTGATTATTTATTCCTCCTTTCTATTTGAAAGAAAAGGGGGAGAGAATATATCTATAGATTTTTTGTTTGAGCTTCTAAAAGAATTTGTGAAAGCAATTGTAAGTGAAGTTTCTGCGTATGTTTTTAGGAAACAAACTTTAGAAAAAAGATAACAAAAAACAATCCCCGTTGCCATCGGAAGCAAAAGGGTAGGTTTCGTAAAAATAAATGATATAACTACCATCCTGACGGTAGCAATTACTAGAAGTGATGTTAGCGCATCTCTTCTTTTTTATGTATATTTGACATAAAAAATCAATGAGCATGTAATAGATATAATGTACAAAAGAAAAGACACTCAAAAGTGTCTTCTTACGATTTGAACCGTCGTAATATGGCATTGGATACCAATCCGAGTATTATTTTACCACGTTAAATAATTTTGGTTATTGAGAAAGAATAAAAGCACTCTTTCGAGTGCTTTTAACTATTCAACTTTTAAATTAATTTCTTTACCTGTCATACCGCCACTTGCTTTTAAGAAAAGACCTTCAGCATCTTTTGGAATATCAAATACAATTTTACCTGTCTGTGTTAGACCAGGATTTAATTGTTTTAAGAAGAAGTCAGTTTTCCCACCATTAGCCAAGTCAAAAGATGTTTGACCTTGTGTTGAATATGTGAATTCACGACCTTTGTTATCTACTAATTTAAAACTATTAGCATCAACAGTGATAGCGTCTTTTTGATTATTAGTAAGTGTAACCTCTAAAATTTTAAAGACACCTTGTGCTTGTTCTTTTGTATATTCATTACCCACAGAATCTACTGTTTCCATAGATCCTACAGCGATTTTTACATCAGAAGATACACCTTCTTTTGATACTGCTTTAGTGTCTGTTGAAGTTTTTTCTGTTGAGTCTCCACCACCAGCGACCATAGCAATTATTCCGATTACAAATAAAGCTATAATGCCTAGGCATCCAAATTTAAATATTTTTCCCACGTTTGTTCCTCCAATTATGTAAAATATAAGATTGCCAAGATAATAATAACAAACTATATATAAAGATATTGTCATATTATGTCGAAAGGAAATAAAAAAGATAGTTTAGAATTTTCAGGCTGAAATTCCGTCTTATGACCTATTTTTCCTCGCATATTGGCAGTACTTCTTACTCATAAAAAACATACTAAGATTAGTAGTGCAGACCAAGGCATTGGTTCGCACTACTATTTTTTATATAGTAGAAGTGAAGTGAAGGTCGTGGGTGTCTTGGGATCCTGAATCCGTATACAAAACTGACCTTCTTCACTTACCTTATTTGAATCAGTTTCTAGTATGTTGGTCTTCGAGATCGTGTATAAGAAATGAGAATCGATAAGTGTAAGTTGAAGACTTCAATTCCACCTAAGGAGGAACTTTATGAAACACGTAATTGCGTTTGACATCAGTATGGGTAAAAGTTATATGGTAATTTATAATGCACAGAAACAATGTGTATTTGAAAGTGAAATTAAGCATTCTAAACCTGAATTCAAAAAGCTACAAGAAAAGATTCATGAGCTTACAGATAAGACCGGTGAATTGCCTAAAATCGTATTCGAAGCAACAGGTATCTATTCCAGGCAGCTAGAACGATTTATGCAAGATAATCAGTATACATATTGTTTATTAAACCCATTAGAAGCCAAGCTACAATGTGATTCCTTACGGATTCATAAGACCGATCGGAGCGACGCACACCGATTAGCTCTCACTCATTTTACAGCTACCCGAAGGGTATTTATCGGAACTGATAATTTATTCCACCAGCTAAAATCTCTTTCTAGATTGTATAGCGAACTAGATAGTGAATTATCGATAATTCGTGGTCGTATGCATAAAGTAATCCAATTAACATTTCCTGAATTGGAGAGAATGTTTACCAGTAAATCTGATTTGTTTTTAAATTTTGTTCAACTATTCCCCCATCCAGATTGTATTTTAGGTCTTTCAAAAACCATTATAAAAAATCGTATTCGTGTCAACACCAATAAAAAAATATCAAATATTACAGCGGAGAAAAAAGCGATTCAAATACTTGAAATAGCGAAAACTTCCTATCCTGCTGTTTCACAGAACGATGTTCTGTGTGATCAACTCAAATTATACGCAAGGCGCTATCAAGAGCTTCTTCACCAAAAAGAATGCTGTATTAACAAGATGATATATATAGCCGAGCAACGTGCAGAATATGATATCATTCTCAGTATTCCTGGGATTGGGCCGAATACTGCAGTACGCTTGATGGCTGAAATAGGAGATATTACTCGTTTTAACAATAACAAGCAACTCAATGCATTTGCTGGTATCGATATACGTCGTTTTCAATCAGGTAAAACCTTTTTTAAAGATAAAATCAATAAACGTGGAAATAAACATTTGCGGAAGCTCCTTTTCCTCATCATCCAAAACATGATTAAACAACGACGTTACGGACAAAATCACATTGTTGAGTATTATGATAAATTAAAAACGCAACCCTATAACAAATGTCATAAAGTTGCGTCCATTGCATGTGTAAACAAGTTCTTGAAACTCCTCTTTCACCTTATTACACATGATATACACTATGATTATCGGTTAACGGCCTAATATCATAGTTTCATTCATCATATCATATCTCACCCCTAGTAAAAAAACGAGTATATATTAGGGTTCTTTGGTATGCATGATAACTAGTACTTGTTCATTCTGAGATTCACTCCAGTAAAAACCTAAAAATATAGGTTGACTAATCGTAAGAAAAGACACCCAAAGGTGCCTTCTTCCTACTTAAACCACTTTAATTTTTGGACTTTCTTCCTTACCGAATGGAAAGTAGAGATGATTCAATTATGTACCGATCTGGAGCGTCTCCTATATAGTCAAAAGGATAACAAGTTGTTAATGTTAATGTTGGCTCACTTTTTTCTACAATAACTGTTCGATCTTCTGAATCTGTTATCCAATGCTTGTTAATTTTATATGTATATGTTTTATTTTCATATTCCACAATAAGTTGGTCATTTTCCTTTAATTGACCAAGCTCGGTAAAAACAGTATCTCTATGTCCACTTAAAACTGTATGACCATTTCCAGATGGTGTAGTGGTTAAGTCACTAACAAACATACCTACACCCTTTTTTAGTACTTTATCATCAGCTCCCCAATATACAGAGTATTTCTTTTGTATTTTAGGGATAATTAAATATGCTACTTTATCTCCTAACTGATGGTTTACCTTTGAAGCGGGAATTTGTACAGATTCTTCCGGTTGTAATGTAGTTTCCGTCTCAGTCTCTGTTTGATTGCTATTTTGCGTTTCATTTTCTTTAGAAGGTGTGGAGGTCTCATATTGTTTAGCCTCGTTAGTTGTTAACGACTTTGCTGATTGTCTAGCACTATACCATTCTAGAAAATAATAGGAAAAGATAGTAAGTCCAATAACAGTTAAACATAAGCCTATCCATTGTTTTTTATTCACTTTTATCACTCCATTTGAAAACGACAGGATTTCTCCTGCCGTTTTAAGGAACTATTTTATGCGTTTGTCTTTTTGCGACGGAACATTAATACAGATCCAGCTAATGCTAATCCTAAGCTTGCTAACATCATTGTAACACCGTTTGATGCTGTATTAGGTAATTTCTCACCTTGTTTTTTCGTTTCTTTTTTCACAGTTGTATTAGTATTTTTCTTTGTTTCTTTTGCAGTTGTTTGAGGCTTAGTTTGTTCTTGTTTATTATTTATTGCTTGGTTGTTTTGTTTTGAATTCTCTTGCTTAGTGTTTTCTTGTTTAACAGGTTCTTGTTTAGTGTTTTCCTGTTTAGTGTTTTCCTGTTTAGTGTTTTCCTGTTTAGTATTTTCTTGTTTAGGTTGTTCTTGAGGTTTAGTAGTTTCTTTATTTTCTGTTGTAGTATTTGTGCTCTTTGGATATTTATAATCTTCACATGGAATGCCGTCTTTATCATTATCTAAACGATGTGGATCATTCCCAACACCATATCCATTTTGATCCCAGAATGCTTGAGCATCTTGTTGACTTTTAAAATGTCCACAGTTTTTTGTATCATTAGGACTCTTAGCTGCAAATGCAGAAGAACTGTACCCCACTGTTAATAGTGTTACCGCTGTTGCTGAAGCTAATAATTTTTTCATAATTTTCTCCATCTCCCTAAATGGTATGTATTTACATTGAAATATTTTACATTTAAAAAATTAAAAATACAATAATAATTTGTAGATAAATGTAAGATTTCTAGATAATAATAGCAAATTATTAATTCGTATATTGTCATATTATGTCGAAAGAAAATAAAAAAAAGACAACCTAAGGTACCTTCCTCTGACGTGAACCAGCTTAATATTAATAATATGTATTAGGACTCCTATCCGAATATTTTTTAACATGTAAAGATAAAAGGTGACATTAATTCTAGGATGATAACACCAGCTGAACGGAATGGAATAAGCCAGTCGGCCTTCTTCAAACAGGTCAAAAATGGTATGAATTCATATGAAACAGCAAAGAAGGGAAAAGTGTACGCAGTGCATTTGAAATTAGTGAGAAAGAAAGGCAGTAAGAACGTTACTTTTTACTCAAGGGTTAAAAGAGGGATGAAGATGCTACCTACTAGGAATAAAGCTCCAAGCAAAATTAAAGAATCAACTAAAACCAAGAACCGGTTTATCTGAGGCTTTCGAAATTTCTTTAGTATGCTAAAAACCGCACTCATTCCGAAACAAATATATTACAAAATCATTATTGTCTCTAATATATTGATAATTTAATTATATACTGAAAAATATGTACATATAAATTTTTAAAAAGTCCTTATTTGAATAAAAAATGGTCCTTACATTACGTAAGAACCTCATAATCGAAGAAAAAAGTCGTATGTGAAACCACGTGGGAATCACAATAATATTTTAACACCTAAATATATAGTTGTCTATACGTGATTGAACAAAATAGTTATTAAAACGAAGAAGCTCTAGATTTAGGGATCTAGAGCTTCTTGTGTTGGTATAACTCACACGGTTTATGAAAAGAAAAGAACTTACTGAAGATAACACATGAATGTTTCATAAATGTATCAAAAATGTGAACAAAATAGCTATTTTATGTAGTTGAGTAGGTAAGATGAGGAAAACGTCCATAACGGTTGCTTTTTTCCTAGTTATATAGAGATGACACATTAAACGTATTTAATGTGTCATCTAGGTATAAAGATAATTGATAATCATACAATGATATGGAAGGGTCTTTTCTAACGTGTTAGTTACCTCAAAGTATATGTATCTTTTGGCGCCTGGGCGAGGGTGCTTTTTTTTTGCACATTATGATAAGGACAAGCATATAATGTAATAGGACGAGTTCTTCGTGTCCTATTCAATGCTCAGAATAAACCCCAATTCACATTGAGAGCGCCAATAGCGAGGGTGCTCTCTTTATATTGAAAATAAAAAGTAAATATATATAATATGATTAATGGATTTTCATTTTAATCTGAGGGGTACAAATTCGATGCGACGTAAAAAGGATTTGTTGAAACAATGGAAGGTAGATTTGCAGGCTGTTCAAGAAGAAAAGAGGATGAAGAAAAAGACTAAGAATAAGAAATATAGCATTCCTGGTAATACAGCTGGATTCATGAATGGGAAGAATACTTATCGTAAAGAGAATGGGGTATGGAAGCAAAGAAATAAATGATGTTAGGATAAATATTTTTGATTAAGTGTATAGGAATTATCGTGGGCGTTGCCATAATTGGGATGGCATCTTGTTTGTTGTTAAGGAAAGATAGGGCGTGAGATAGACTTGCAAATTGAAATATTATTAGTTTGAAACATGGACTAATAAACAAACTATTTCTACCTGTTAATCATAGAATATGATGAATTCTATTTTAGAGGAGGGAATCATATCTATGGGATGGGATAATAATTTTGGACATTCTCGAGATTGTAATAGATTTTGGGATGATTTAGTATTTTGCGGTTGCGGCCGTAGACGAAGAAGAAACGATTTTAACGACTGTCATTGTAGACGTGACTGCGATTGTGATGAGTGTCGTCGTAGACGTAATCATGACCGCGATCGTGAGCATGATCATGGTGACCATCGAGATTGGTAAAGTCTTTTGAAAGAGTGCATATTTTAATATCACTCTTTTTTATTATTTTTTTAACGAATTTCCGGAAAGAATTCTCCTTCTTCAAGCGTGTGAAGGGCGTAGCCCAACGGTAGGTGGGAGATGAATTTCGGTTTGGCATAGCCAAAAGGTTTTCCTTTTTATTTTGTCTCTGATATAATCAGTCTTATAAATTATAAGGGCTGGTATATAAATGAAATTAGATAGTAATAACCATTCAGTATTCTTGTTATATTATCACCTTGTGTTGGTCGTGAAATACAGAAGAAATGTGTTTGATGATGATATGTCAGACTATGCAAAAGATATGTTTGTTCGACTATCTGAAAACTATAACATCACGTTAGTTGAATGGAATCATGATGTAGACCACGTTCATATTTTGTTCAAGGCACACCCTAATACAGAAATGACAAAATTCATCAATGCTTATAAAAGTGCAAGTTCTCGACTTATTAAAAGAGACTTTCCACAAGTGAAAAAGAAACTTTGGAAAGAGATGTTTTGGTCAAGAAGTTTTTGCTTGCTAACTACTGGTGGTTCGCCAATAGACGTAGTAAAAACATATATTGAAAATCAAAGTGAAAAGTGAGGTGAAATGATATGACAAAGCAGAATAAAGCATATAAATTCCGTTTGTATCCAACAGAAGACCAAGCACATCTTATGCGTAAAACTTTCGGTTGTGTACGTTTCGTGTATAACAGAATGTTAGCTGAACGGAAAGAAGCGTATGAAAAACATAAAGATGATAAGGATCAACTAAAGAAACAAAAGCTTCCCACTCCTGCAAAATACAAAGCAGAATTTGAGTGGTTA